>CAZJHA010000215.1:0-3615 GCA_964545755.1 uncultured Halobacteriales archaeon
CGCTCGGAGCCGTTGACGATGAAGTAGCCACCGGGGTCGGCGGGGTCCTCGCCGAGGTCGATGAGTTCCTCGTCGGAGGCATCGGCGATGTTGCACTTATCCGAGCCGACCATGATCGGCATGCGACCGATCTGGGTTTCCGTGGTATCGACGACGCGCTCCTCTTCTTCTTCGCCGCCGACGACGACCGCCATCTCCATGAAGACCGGCGCGGCATACGTGATGTTCCTGAGTCTCGCTTCCTGTGGGGTAAGTCGTTCCTCGCTCCCGTCGGCCTCGCGCACGCGGGGCGTCACCACCCGAACGTCGCCGAGTTCGACGAAGACGGGTTCCTCGCCCTCCTTGTCGCCGATGTCTGTGTCGATGGTTTCCTTCTCGTCGACGACCTGCTGCATGCCGCCGTTGAGGAAGGCGTTGAACGAACTGAAGTGGTGTTCTGCGAGCCGTTCACGGGAGAAGTACTCCCTCGATATCGAGCGCCTGAGTTCCCTGTTCATTATTCGATGACGAGCCGGTAGACCACCGCGCGGTCGGTCGTTCGTGAGTCCCGTTCGATGCGCACGATGTCGCCGGTCGCCGCCTCGTCGGGCAGCGCCGGGTCCGTGCGCTTTATCTTCGGGAGGTCGGTGCGACTGATGTCGTACTCCGCGAGCAGCGCGTCGATTTCGTCGTCCTCGACGAGGCTGTGCTCGGGAACGAGCGTGTGCTGGCTGACCTCTACCATGTGTACCTATTCGGGGGAGAAGTTGCTATCACGAGAGACTACAGTTCCTATATGACGGTGGAACTTAAGCGTTGCTACCGACGAGCGCGAACGACCGCCGGCCGCACGGCCGTCGCGGAACCGCGCTTGCCCGCCCCGATGCGGCCGTATGATATAGCGTTTTGGGCCGCCGCGGTCGGCATCGTTTGAAAACCCTTAAGTCGGTCTCCGGAGTACGGATGAGTGCTGCCCGGGTGGTGTAGTGGCCCATCATATCACCCTGTCACGGTGATGACGCGGGTTCAAATCCCGCCTCGGGCGCTGCTTTCTACTGACGACGACTTATAAGCGAGTTTCACAGCAAACGAATAGTGGTGAGTGCTGAAGCCGGATTTCAGTCGACGTTTCGTTGTAGCCAGAGTTCGAGCGTCGTGATCGCCGCCAGCGACGTCACCATGTGGTTCGCCTCGCCCGTGAGGTGCTCGCGGCGGAGCCGTCGAACCTCATCGCCGTCGAAAAAGGAGCGCTCGCAGGCACTTTCGAGCAACTCGTCGATGAACTCGCGCACGCCAGTATGGTTGCGATACCACTCGTCGGGGACGCTGCGGCCGCCGTAGCTGGTGCCGCCGGCGAGGCGGGTGAACGCGGTCGTGCTGAGAAAGCCGGCGACGTGGACCGGATAGGGGTATTTCGGCGCGACGCCGGTGCGCTCATAGCGGATGTCCGCGAGGTCGGCGTCGAGGGTTGCCGTCAGCGCGAGCTTCGCCGGCGTCATGCCGTAGGGGATTTTCCCACCGGTGAAGGGAATCGTTCGGATGCGGTATTTCAGCGGGAGCCGCGCCGTGTATTCGAGGAAGTCCTGATGGGCGAACGGGACGCGCGTGCCGGCCTGACTGCGCGGTATCGCGTTGCTCGCGAGCGTTACGCGGGAGTAGTAGTTGTCGAAATGCGCCTCCAGGATGGTTCCTTTCTTTGTCGCTCGCTCGCTCTCTTCGGCCGTGTCGATGAGCGACTGGAGGGGGTCAACCTCGGCATCGAGGAGTGCAGCAGCGCTCTCGTTGTCGACCATCGCCTCGCTCCAATAGAGCGATTCGATGGGCGAGTCCGTTCCCGTGAGATGATGACGGCGCAGGTGGTGACCCATCAGTTCGCCCTGTCCGGCCCCTTCGAGGAGCACCCCTGCATGCGATTCCGGGAGCGTATAGACCGAGAGGAGGTTGAGAAACGCCGACCAGCGGAGCATCCCGTCGGTGAGGTCGACCGCCTCGCCGAGACGGTCGACGAGCAACTCGGGCGTCAGCTCGACCAAGTCGATGTCGAGGTCGAGATGTGCGGCGACCTCGCCAGCGAGTTCGGGGTTGCCGCCACCGGTCGGGTTCGCGTCGTAGGTGTAGGTCTCCAAGCTACCGAACTCGTGGCCGGCGTGGCGGGCGAGTTCGGCGGCCATCGTCCGGCTGTCCAGTCCACCGGAGAGCCACAGCCCCACCTCGTCGTCCATCGTCGTCGCCATATCGCCGATGACCGTGCGGTAGCGCTCGACGAGACCCGGGAGGTAGCCATCATCGGGGAGCGCATCGAACGACGGCGACCAGTAGCGCTCGGTTGAGAGCGTGCCATCGTATTCGAGGACGGTCGCCGGCGGCAACTTCTGTACTCCCTCGACGAGCGTCTTCTCGCCCCAGACGGTGCCCATGAGCAGCATGTCCGCGACCGCCTGCTCGTCCACTTCTGGGTCGTCGATACCCGCGAGCAGGGGTCCTAGACTCGATGCGAACCTGACACCATCGTCGGCGTGATAGTAACACGGACGCGTGCCGAGGCGGTCGGTACCGAGAATCACTCGCCCTGTGCCATCGACGGCTGCGACCACGAACGGACCGTCGAGCCGGGCGCACAGGCGAGTGGGGTCCGCGAACAGCGCCTCGAACAGCTCGTCTTCGTCCATCCCCAGCTCGTCGCGGTTCGAGATCGCCCCGTGGACCACGGCGGCGCGCTCGCCGTCGGTCCACGTCAGTCGGCCGGCCGTATCGTGCTCGCCGTGGTGGACAAGCGCGAGCGAACAGCCGTCGAACGCGAAGCGTTCGCGGCCGTACCACGGCTCCTCGTGGAGTTCCTCCACCAACTCGCCCAGTACCGGGTCGGCAACCGTTCCGCCGACTATACCAGTCATGTTACACACTGGGTACGAGCCGTGAGGGATAACGGTACCGATAACCGATGTTACGTGCGAAACGCGTGGTTAGAACGGCTATTCAAAAAACACCAGAGATACGGATTGTTGTGCGGGAGCGTTACTCGTCGAGCGTTTCGGGGTCGGTGGTGACCGAAACCGAGTCCTCGATTGACGCCTGCACGAGTTCGCCGGTGTAGCTGTACTCGTCGCGGAACGTCCCAACGCCGCCCGAAACGGAGTGGCCGTCGTCGGCAATCGGGTCGTTCGAATCGTCGGCGTGCTCGAGCGTACCGGTGACTTCAAGCGAGTAGTCCGTGCCGCTGTCGCTGTCGCCAAGCACCGTGATGGTCCCCTCGCTCTCGTCGAGCTTGATGGTCGCGTGGCCGTCTTCACCAGTTTCGAGCGAGACGAGTTCGCCCTCGTACTCGTAGGCGTCACGCCACTGGTTGACGCCACCATCGGCGCTGCTGTCTGCGACCTCGTCGTTGTCGTCCTTGGTCGCACCGCCGATGCCCGCCTTGTCGATGTCCCCGCTGGTCTGGACCTCGTAGGGAATGCGGTCGCCCGAGGAGTCGGTATCGGTCACGATGAAGTTCGCGCTCTCGGACGGCTCGGGCACTTCCGATTCCTCGATGTTGCCGCTCATCTCGTCGTCTGCGCCTGCGCCGTCGGCGTTGCCGGACGAATCGTCCGATGAGTCCTCACTGGAGGAATCGTCCGATGAGTCCTCACTGGAGGA
>CAZJHA010000216.1:0-3604 GCA_964545755.1 uncultured Halobacteriales archaeon
TGAATACTCCTGTGGAAGCGCTCGAAGCGGCCTATCCGCTTGCCGTCGAGCGGTATGCACTGCGGCCGGACAGCGGCGGGGCAGGGCGCTATCGCGGTGGATTGGGCATCGAGCGATCCGTGACCCTCGATACCGACGCGACCGTCTCGTTGCTCACCGAACGCCGCCGAACCGCCCCGCGAGGCATCGCCGGTGGCGCCGAGGGCGCGACCGGCGAGAACCTCATCGACGGCGAGGCAGTGCCGGCGAAGACGACCCGCGAGGTCGACGCCGGCACGACGGTGACCGTCCGCACGCCGGGCGGCGGCGGTCACGGCCCTCCCGACGAGCGCGACGCGGCGCTCGCAGAGCGCGACCGTGCAGATGGCAAGACGGACACGGAGGAGCGGTCGTGAACGGCTGGCGCGCGAGAATCGGCCTCATCGTCCCCTCATCGAACACGACCGCCGAGCCGGAGCTTTCGAGAGTCGCTCCGGCGGGCGTGAGCGTACACGCCGCCCGGATGCCGCTCGAAGACGTTACTGCGGACGACCTCGATGCGATGGCCGACCGTGCGGTCGAGTGTGCGGAGCTACTGAGCCACGCCGATATCGATGTGGTGGCCTACGGCTGTACGACCGGTAGCCTGCTGCATGGACACGGTTTCGACGCCGAACTGGAAGCGACAATCGAGGCGACGGCCGACTGTCCGGCGGTGGCGACCGCGCTCTCGGTCGAGCGAGCACTCGACGCGCTCGACTGCCAGCGCATCGCTCTCGCAACGCCGTATCTCGAAGACCTCACGCGGCGCGAAGTCGAGTATCTCGAAGCGAGCAGCCACGAGGTCGTCGGCGTCGACGGGCAAGAAGTCGAAGCGAACACCGACATCGGCTCGCTCGCGCCCGAAGACGCCTATCGACAGGTCAAAGCGCTGCTCGCCGACTCCGACGAGCCCGATTGTGTCTTCGTCTCGTGTACGAACTATCCGTCTCTCCCGGTGGTGGAGGCACTCGAACGTGGTTGCGGACTGCCGGTCGTCACCAGCAACGCGGCCACGGTCTGGGATGCGCCGCGGACGGTCGACGTCAACACCGACGGCCTTCCCGGTCGATTGGCCGGTCTCGGGAAGTAGTCGGTGTGCGCTACTCGGTTTCAGGGCGGGTTCGGTTCCGGTCCCCGGTAGGCGAGCACGGTTCCGATGGCAACGATCAAGAGCGCATAGCTGAAGGCGGCCGCATACCCCCCTGTCTGTTCGATGAGAAATCCCGTGAGGACGGGCGCGGTAAACGACCCCAACGAGCACATCATCGTCAGCGCCGCGAGCGCCGTCGCACCGACCGTCGGGTCGACCAGTTCCTGGACATAGGTATAGAGAATGCCGATGCCGAGTTGGACGAACAGGCCCGCGAGGACGAGGCAGGCCACGAGGACGGCGAGAACCTTCGAGAGAGCGATGACGGCGACCAGCGGGAGCGCAGCGCCGAACGCAACGGTCACGAGTGGTCGACGGCGCTGGGTCAGGAACCAATCGGAGATGAAGCCGCTCCCGCTTCGCGAAACGACCCCCATCGCAGGGAAGGCCGCCACCAGTATGCCGCTGGCCGCAAGCGACAGTCCCAGCTGGTCGGTGAGGTAGGTCGGCATCCACGAATTGAAGAACACGTACACCGAGTAGGCAAGAAATCCCATCACGGCAACCGATTGCACGTGGCTGTTCGTGAGGACGTACCGGAAATCCGCAAGCCGTGGCGGGGAGCTTTCGTCGCTCCGAGCGGGAGCGTGGCGGCTCGTTATCCAGAAGAGGCCGCCGGCGAGGGCGGCCGGGACGGCGAAGACACCGAACGGGACCGTCCAGCCCAGTTGTGAGGCGAGCACCGACCCCGAGAGCTGGCCGACAGCGAAGCCGGCGGGCGCGCTCGTGGTGAAAACGCCGATTGCCGTCGCCTGCGTGGCTGCGTCGAACGTCCGGCCGATGAGGTTCATACACCCCGTCCAGATGATGGGAAAGGTGAGTCCGCCGAGCGCCCGGGCTGCGAGCAGCGACCAGTACGACCCTGCTCGGGCTGCGGACCACCCCCAGAGACACGAAACGACCAACACGCCGGCAGCGATAGTGATTGCCCGGCGGTTGTCGACCCGGTCGAGCGCGATACCGGCGGGGACGCTCGCGAGAACGCCGACGCCGAACATCACGCTCACAATCCAGCTCGCGGCCGTCGAGCTGATCGACAGCTGTGCGGCAATAATCGAGAAGAAGCTGGCGGGCACGATGATATAGGCGTTCAGAACGGCGGCGAGCAACCAGCCGCCGCCGACGAGAAACCACTTTCTGTTCATACACCACCGACCAGCATCGGGTTGGAGGAGGGCACTCGTGTCACCGTTCGATGGGCATCCGTAGTCGAGACTGTGATGGGAGTTCTATCTCGCTCGACGGTATTGAGACTCGTGGTCGAAGCCAGTCACATCGAACGCCGACGGGTCGCCGTAGTGGGCTGGCGCGGTCAATCACGTCGTCCGCGAAACCGGCCCGGTTCGTCGGTCGGTTCGACGTCGAACCCGAGCGCGTCGTAAAACGGGCGCGCTCGGCGGTCGAAGTCGGCGTACAGAGCATCAGGGGTCGACGCGGCGGCGCGCTCGATCAGTCGGCGACCGACGCCCTGCCCGCGCCGTCGCCGACGGACGGCGATGGCCTCGATTGCCGCGCCATCGAGAACGCATGCACCGAGGACGCGGCCGTCCGTGACGGCAACGAACACCGTGCCCGCGTCGATGTGCTCGCGAACGGTCGCGGCATCGACCGCGAGCGACGCCCCATCCAGAACGTTCATGACTGCCGGGAGGTCGGTCGGGCGCGCGGTGCGGGTGTCCACGGTTCAGCCGCCCTTGATGAGCCTGAGCACGCGCACCGCCTCCGCATCGACCTCGCTATCGGCCGGAACGGGCCGTCCGTCCCGGAGGACCGTCGCCTCGTGGCGACTCAGCCCCACCGCCTCAAGCAGGTCGCCGTAGGTCCCCTCGACGGCTATCTCGTGGGTGTCGCCGCCGACGATATCGACCGTGACCATAGTGGTTCGTACCGGGGAGTCGTTTTCAGCGTGTCGTCCGGACGTGACTGCCGGCGGTCTCGGGTGGCTTAAGAGTGGGCCGGTCGTCGTGTGGCCATGAGCGAGGCAAGCGAATCGGGGGGACGGGGTGAAATCTGGATCGAGAAATACCGCCCCCAGACGCTCGCGGCGGTCGCCGGACAGGACGACATCACCGAGCGCCTGCGGAGCTACGTCGCACGGGACGACCTGCCACATCTGCTCTTTTCGGGACCCGCGGGCGTCGGGAAGACGACCTCGGCGATGGCCATCGCGCGCGAGGTGTACGGCGAGGACTGGCGCGACAATTTCTTGGAACTCAACGCCAGCGACGAGCGCGGCATCGACGTCGTGCGCGACCGCATCAAGAACTTCGCGCGGGCGAGTTTCGGCGGCTACGACTACCGGATCATCTTCCTCGACGAGGCCGACGCGCTCACGAGCGACGCCCAGTCGGCGCTCCGGCGGACGATGGAGCAGTTCGCGAACAACACCCGCTTCATCCTCTCGTGTAACTACTCGAGTCAGATCATCGACCC
>CAZJHA010000217.1:0-3594 GCA_964545755.1 uncultured Halobacteriales archaeon
GTGAGGGGAGTGGCGAGCGCATAAATCCCCGCGATTCACTCCGCGATGTCGGCGTACAGCCGAACCAGTCCGCACTCCGGACAGAGCTGGGAGGAGGTCTCAGTGTGGTCGCTGATTCCGACCCGGTCGAGCAATCCGCCGTTACGGCCGGTTTTCACGAACAGGTCGTACTGTCCGCCGGCGGCGAGTTCCGTTTCCGTCATCGTCACGCCACAGTCGGGACAGCGCCGTTCGTCCATGCTGACCGCTCCACAGCCCGTTCGGTTAAATCCGCTGTCAGAGTACGTCCGGCGAGTCGGCGATGACGCCATCGACGCTGGCGCGTTCGAGGAGACCGATTCCAATCGAGGTGTCGATGGTCCAGACGTTCACCTTCATGCCGGCGTCGTGGGCACGCTCGACGACGTCGGTCAGCAGCCAGTGGCCCCAGTGGAGGTGGATGAACCCACAGTCGAGCGCGAGCGCACTCTCGAAGTCCTCGTTAGTGTTCAAGCCGAAGAGATAGGCCAACTCGACAGTCGAATCGTCGGTGTCGAGGTCGTCGAGTGCATCGCCATCGAACGAGGAGACGATGACCTCGTTGTCGACTGTGGAGGCGGCCGCGACGGCGTCGTTTGCGATTCCGCGCTCTTTGAGTTCGAGGTTGATGCCCGTCCCGGCGGGAATCGCGTCGGCAGCCTCCGCGAGCGATGGAATCCCGGTGCCCGTCCCATGTACGTCGAGGTCCGCCAGTTGGCCGAGCGGGAGGTCGTCGATGCGCCCGGAGCCGTCGGTCGCCCTGTCGACCACCTCGTCGTGGAAGACGACGAGCTCGCCCGAGCCACACCGCCGAACGTCGAGTTCGATCATGTCGGCGTCGTCGACCGCCTTCTCGATGGCGACGAGCGTGTTCTCGGGGTAGCGGTCGGCGAAGCCGCGGTGGGCGATGAGCCGCATCGGCGTCGGTTCGACCCCACCGATGAAAGCTCTGACGGGTCGGGACAGTTTTTTCTCGCCTCTCGACGAGTGGTCGCCATGCGCGCCGTCAGATTCCACGACCACGGCGGTCCCGAGGTACTGGACATCGAGGAAATCGACGAGCCGAGTCCCGGCGCTCGTGAGGTACTCGTCGACGTCCACGCCGCCGGCGTCAACCCCGTCGATACCTACTTCCGGGAAGGAGCCTACGAGCCGTTCACGCTGCCGATGATTCCGGGGACCGATGTCGCCGGCGAAGTGCGCGAGACTGGCGAGAGGGTCGAGGGGTTCGCACCCGGTGAGCGCGTCTACGGGACGGGTATCGGCCGCGACCACCACGGCGGCTACGCCGAGTGTGCGGCCGTGCCGGCCGACCGACTCGTTCACCTGCCCGATGGAGTGAACACGACCGCGGCGGGCGCGGCGGGCGTCGCCGGCGTGACGGCGTGGCGCGCGCTCGTCGACCATGCGGGTCTCGAACCCGGTGAAACCTGTTTGATTCACGGCGGAAGCGGTGGGGTGGGCCACGTCGCGGTCCAGCTCGCCGCCGCGACCGGCGCACAGGTGCTGACGACCGCCAGCCCGGACTACCACGACCGACTCGCCGAACTAGGGGCCAACGGGGTCTTCGACTACTCCCGTACGGACCTCGCCGACGCGGTGGGAGAGGCGGCCAGCGGCGTCGGCGGAACCGACGGCGTCGACGTAATTTTGGACCACCGCCTCGACGACTACCTCCAGTTCGATGCGGAGGTGGCTGCGACCGGCGCGCGGGTGGTCGGTATCGGAGAGCAAAGCCCACAGGTGGGTTTCGAGAACGACGGCGTCGCCCGGAGCAAGGACGTGGACTACCAGTTCATGAGCATGTTCAACACGCCGGACTTCCGCGTGCCGCTCGCCCGACTGGCCACCCTGATGAGCGCTGGCGACCTCACAATCGACATCGCCGGCGAGTACGAACTGGAGGGTGCGAGCGAGGCTCAGCGCGCCGTCTTGGAGGAGAGCTTCCTCGGCAAACTCGTGGTCGTTCCCGACAGGTAACTCGACCCTGAATCGCGTCTCGCAACGTTCGTAATCGGGTGTGGAGTAGGCCGGGTATGTCGCTGCTTTCGGTCTTCGCCACGGCCATCCTCCCTATCGTCGCCATCGCGGCGGTCGGCTTCGTCCTCGGCCGGCTACGAGAAATCGACGTCGAGCCGCTCAATACGGTTACCGTGTACGTGCTCGTGCCAGCGTTGGTCTTTCACAGCCTCACGACGACTACCGTCGGCGGCGCGACGTTGGTGAAGGTGCTCGTCGGTGTCGTCGCCTTCATCCTCCTCATGGCGGGTCTCGCCGAGGGCGTCGGACGCGTCCTCGGTGAGCAAGAGCCGATACAGAGTGCGCTCGTGTTGGTGAGTGCCTTCTCGAACTCGGGTAACTACGGGATACCGCTCTCGGAGTTCGCCTTCGGCGCGACCGGGCGGGCGACGGCGGTGCTCTATCTCGTCGGCCAGAGTGTCGTCATCTACACTGTGGGTGTCTATTTGGCCTCGCGGGCCGGCGGTGCGCGCGGTCTCGGCGCGCTCACGAAGGTGTTCAAACTCCCGCTGGTCTATGCGGTCGTGCTCGCGCTCGTCGTGCGCGCGCTCGGTCTCGTCCCGCCGGCCGACGGCGCGGCGATGACGACCATCCAACTCGTCGGCGATTCGTCGATTCCGCTGATGTTGATTCTCGTCGGCGTGCAACTGGCAAATGCGAACTACGGCGCGGCGCTGTCCCGTGTGAAGGCGGCGAACGTTCTCAAACTGCTGGTCGCGCCGCTTGCCGGGCTCGCCATCGCGGTCGTGCTCGATTTCGGAAACACGACCGTCGCGCGCGTGTTCATCCTCGAATGTGCGACGCCGGCGGCGATAACGACGCTCATCCTGCTCATCGAGTTGGGCGGCGAGCGCTCCCCCGAGGGCGTCAGCGGGCCGGAATACGTCAGCGCGGTCGTGCTGACCACGACGCTGATGAGCGTTCCGGTACTGACGCTGCTGATAACCGTACTCCGAACGGGGTTCGTCGAGTCGCTGCTGTAGCGGAATCGGTGTCCGTTAGCATAGCGCTTAACACGTCGACTCACCGAAACCGGTCATGGCAGTCGACGACGAGTTCTACGACCCTCCGAACCTCCAGACCTCGGCCGACGCGCTCGGCCATGACCACGACGCTGTCCCCGAACACCGCGCGCTCGCCGACGACCTTCGCGAGCGGGTTCGCGGCGAGGTGCGCTTCGACGAGTATTCCCAAATCCTCTATGCGACCGACGGCAGCATCTACGGCGCACGGCCCGCCGGCGTGGTCTGTCCGCGCGACGTCGAGGACGTGCAGGCGACGGTCCGGGTCGCCGCCGACCACGACACGCCGGTGCTTCCGCGCGGCACTGGCTCGTCGCTCGCCGGCCAAAGTGTGGGACCGGGCTGTGTCGTGCTCGATACGACCCGGTACATGGACGACGTTCTCGACGTCGACCCCGACGCACGGCGCGCGACCGTCCAGCCCGGCGTGGTGCAGGACCACCTCGACGACCATCTCGACCAGTGGAACCTCAAGTTCGCCCCCGACCCCGCCTCCTCGAACCGGGCGACCATCGGCGGCGGCATCGGCAACAAC
>CAZJHA010000218.1:0-3582 GCA_964545755.1 uncultured Halobacteriales archaeon
TCGATGGCCTCGTCGATATCGCTCGCTTCGAGCACACCGACGAACGGCCCGAACACCTCCTCTTGCATGACACTCATGTCCGATTCGACGTCGGTCAGAACTGTCGGCTCGACGAAGTAGCCGTTCTCGTAGGCTTCGCCGTCAGGCTGGCCGCCGCCATACTCGACGGTCGCGCCCTCCTCTTTGGCGGTTTTGACGGATTCGAGGGTGCTTTCGAGTTCGCCCTCGTTGGCCTGTGGGCCCATGTCGGGGTCCTCGACGCCCGGCCCGATGTCGACCGACTCCGCATATTCGACCAGTGCCTTGACGAACTCGTCGTAGACCGACTCGTGGACGATGACGCGCTCGGTCGCCGTACACGCTTGGCCGGTGACGCCGAAGGCACCACCGCCGACTATCTGGGCGGCCTCCTCGATGTCGGCGTTGTCGGTGACGACCGTGGGATTTTTCGAGCCGAGTTCAGTCTGGATGCGTTTGTGAGCGTCGGTGGCCTGCTCGTAGATCATGTCGCCGACCGAGCGGCTCCCGGTAAAGGACACGGCATCGACTTCCTCGTGTTCGACGATGGGGGTACCGACCTCCTCGCCGCCACCAGTGAGGACGTTCACGACACCATCGGGTGCGTCGAGTGTCTCTGCGGCCTCGGCGAGACACTCGGTCACTTTCAAGAAGACGGTAGGCGCATCACCCGCGAGCTTGCAGACCACCGTATTGCCCGTCGCCAACGCGGGAGCCATCTTCCACGAGGGGATGGCGATGGGGTAGTTCCACGGGGTGATGAGTCCGGCGACGCCCATCGGCTCGCGCACGGTGTAGAGGTTCTGGTCGTTGGCGCTTGGCTTGCTGCGCTTGCCGGCGTAGTCCATCGCCTTCTCGGCGTAGTAGTAGAAGATGTTGACCGCCCGGCCGACTTCGCCGCTGGCCTCGCTGTAGGTCTTGCCCTCCTCGCGGGAGAGGGTCTCGGTGAGTTCCTCGCGCCGGTCGTCCATGCGCTTTGCGGTCTCGCGCAGGAGTTTGCCCCGAGCGGGACCGGGCGTGTTCGCCCACTCCTCGCGGACGGCGGCAGCCGCCTCGATGGCCCCGTTGGCGTCCGATTCGCTCGAATCTTGTACCTCCGCGACGATCTCACTCGTATCGGCCGGGTTCGTCACCTCGAAGGTCTCACCGGTCTCGCTCGCTCGCCACTCACCGTCGACGTAGTTCTCATAAGTGTCTGCCATCGCTCCGACATACACGGCCGAGGCATACCCTTCTTTCGGCTTCAATGGCAAGCCTACCCCGAGGACTTTGTATGCGGGCCACCTCGGCCCGATATGCGCTACTACCGCACGGTCGAGGACGGTGCGGCGCGACTCGTCGCCCGCGACGACGAGAAGGCCTACGACCTCACCGCGGCCCGCGAGGGACTCGATTCCTTTGCCGCGCTGGCGAACGTCGCCGACGTGCTCGGGACGGGCATCGACGGCGTCGCGGAAATGGTGATCGACGACGCACCGCTGCTCGATGCCGGTTCGGTCGAAGCGCGCGCGGCGATGCCCGCCGTTCCCGACGAGGTGTGGGCCGCTGGCGTCACCTATCAGGTCAGCAGCGACGCCCGCGAGGAGGAGAGCGGCCGTGGCGAACTCTACCAGGACGTCTTCGAGGGCGACCGGCCGGAAATATTCTTCAAAGCAACCGCCTCCCGGACCGTGGGGCCGGGCGGGACGGTGGGAATCCGTGGCGATTCCGACTGGGACGTGCCAGAGCCGGAACTGGCGGTCGTCGTCCATCGCGGCGATATCGTCGGCTACACCGTCGGCAACGACATGAGCAGCCGCTCCATCGAGGGGTCGAATCCGCTCTATCTCCCGCAGGCGAAGATCTACGACCGCTGCTGTGCCATCGGTCCGGCCATCGCCTCGCCTGAGACCGTCGGCGACCCGCGGGGTTTGGAACTCTCCATGACTATCGAGCGCGACGGCGAGGTGCTGTTCGACGACAGCACCTCGACCTCCCAACTCGTGCGCTCGCCCGACGAACTGGTCTCGTATCTGAACCGCCACAACGCGACGCCCGAACTCGCCATCCTCCTCACGGGCACGTCGCTCGTCCCGGAGGAGTCCACGCTCGAATCGGGCGACGAGATAGCCATCGACATCGAGAACGTCGGTCGCCTCGAAAACAGGGTAACGAACGTCTGACTCAGAACGAAACCGTCTCGACGCCCTCGGCGGTCCCGAGATACACGTCGTCGACCATATCGAGGAAGATGCCGTGTTCGAGCACGCCCGGAATCTTCTCGATGTCGCGGGCGGTCCCGGCGGTGTTGTCGATACCGCCGAAATCACAGTCGATGACGAGGTTGCCGTTCGCCGTGAACAGGGGACCATCCTTGCGTTCGGCCATCCGGAGTTCCGGGTCGCCACCCACCTCCCGAAGGTCTTCGGCGACGACCTCGCGTGCGTCTGCCATCACCTCGACAGGCACAGGATAGTCGAGCGGGTCGGTAGCTTTCTCTTCGTCGGTGGCGATGACGAGTCTGTCGGCCATCGCGTCGATGATTTTCTCGCGGGCGTGTGCGCCGCCGCCGCCCTTGATGACCGTCGGCTCTTCTTCGGAGTACTGGTCCGCACCGTCGATGGTTACGTCGAGTTCCGTTACCTCGTCGAGATTCACGAGCGGAATGCCCACCTCCTTGGCGAGTTCGTGGCTCTGGAGGGAGGTGGCGACGCCGCGGACGTCTTCGAGTTCGCCAGCGCGGAGCAGGCGACCGACTTCGGCGACCGCCCACGCGGTCGTGCTGCCGGTGCCGAGACCGACGTCCATCCCGTTCTCGACGACCTCTTGAGCCGTTCGTTCGCCACCCCGCCGACGGCGCTCGTCGAAGACGCCCTCCGCGCCGCTTTTGATGCGCCGCGGCGACGGGATGATGGCGATTCGCTCGCGGATTTCCGATTCGTCCGTCGGGACGCCGGCCGCATCGAGTTCCTCGCGCGCCTTCTCGACGGTTTCGTCTTCGGTTTCGGCCCAGACGTGAATGTCGTTCTCGTCGTCGGTGAATTCCTTTGCCATTGCTTAGTCCTCCTCGTCGGCGAGCGGTCCCACGGGGTCGACATCGCTCTCGTCACGGAGGTCGTGGCGTGCCTCGTTGTCGACCCGCCCGTGCAGGCGCTCGCTCTCGATACCCTCGTCCTCACCGAAGGGATGCTCGCCGAACCCGTGGCGCATCAGCGCGATGGCACGGTAGGCGTGGCGTTGGTTGCCACGGGATTTGAACAGTTCGGTGACCGATTGACTGATGACGGGAATCGGCGTCTCGCCCTTGTAGGCCTCGCTCACCAACCAGTTGACCTCGCCCGTGTCCTCGACGTAATTTGGTATGTCCTCGAAGTCGGGCGCATCCGACTGCTGGTCCTCGTGGCGCAGGCCCTTTTCCATCAACTCAACCAGCCAGCTCTCGATTACCGCGCCGTTCGACCAGTTGTGGAAGACGTCGGCCATGTCGAGGTCGAACTGGCCCGCCTCCAGCAACTCGACGCCCTCGGCGATGGACTGGAGCATGCCGAACTCGATGCCGTTGTGGACGAGCTTGACGAAGTGGCC
>CAZJHA010000219.1:0-3578 GCA_964545755.1 uncultured Halobacteriales archaeon
GGAACTCGGCGACCGCGGCGCGAACCCCGTGATGACGTACACCTCGGGTGAAATCGAGCGGTCCTACCTCCGGGCACACGACGACGAGTTCGACGAAAACCCCGCACACGAACACGCGCTCTACGAGAACGCCGACGCCGTGCTCTCGCTCGGCGGCGGACGGAACACGAGCGCGATGGCGGACGTTCCGGGACGAACGCGGTCGGCCCACGCCACGGCACGCGAGGAGGTTCGGGAGGCGTACATGAACACCGACTGGGTCTCGACTGTCCATCCCACGCGCTCGCTCGCCCAGCAGGCCGGCATGAGCTACGAAGCCTACCGAGAGTTCGTCTACGACGCCGTGCTCCGCGATTGGGAAGCGCTCGCCGAGGAGATGAGCGGACTCAAAGAGCGACTGGACGCGGGAGACGAGGTCCGCATCGTCGGCGAGGGGACTGACGTCACGATGATGATCGAGAACCGGACCGCGGTGAACTCCACCGCGTCGGTCGCCGACGACAGTCACAATCTCCCCAGCGGCGAGGTGTTCACCGCACCCCACGGGACCGAGGGCCACGTCACCTTCGACGTGCCGATGACCGTTCGCGGAAAGCGGGTTCAGGATGTTCGACTAACCTTCGAGGACGGCGAAGTCGTCGACTACGACGGTCCTGATGTCATCGGCGATATCCTCGACACCGACGACGGCGCGCGCCGCCTCGGCGAACTGGGCATCGGGATGAACCGCGGCATCGACCGGCCGACGGATAGTATTCTGTTCGACGAGAAGATGACTGGAACTGTGCATCTGGCGCTCGGTCGTGCCTACGACGCCTGCCTTCCCGACGGCGAGGCGGGCAACGAGAGCGCGGTTCACGTCGATTTGATCACCGACATGAGCGATGACTCGCGGCTCGAAATCGACGGTGAGACCGTCCAGCGCGACGGAACCTTCCGGTGGGAGGCGGGTTTCGAGGAATGAGTACCCGTCGAACTCCGACAAAGTATTTACCGCCTGTGGTCGATAGTCCACTGGGAGTTGCCTGCGGATGAGCTATTTCGACCGACTCAACCGGTACATCGGACGCGACGAGGGGGAGACCGAGTACGTCTGCCGGAACTGCGGCGTTGGATTCGACGAACGCCGACAGGTCTGTCCGGAGTGTGGGGGCTACTCGATTCGCCGCCGCGAGTGGGGACCGCTTCGATGACTACTGCCACCAGTCGCTCCGGCGCTCGTCGTAGCCCGTCGATTCGCGCAGTGCCGGCGGATAGGCCGATTCGTCCTCGATGCCGAAGCCGAGTCCGAGCCAGCGCGCGACGTGCCAGCCCACGGCGTCGGCGTCGAGACCGGTGTAGGTGATTTCGAGGCGCGTGTACGTTTCGAGCGCGCCGTCGCCGTCGCTATCGCTGCCGAAGACCGAGCCACACGACCCCCGCTCGGACGCGCAGGGCGAGCGCTCGGTGGGACGAATCACGACGTCGGCGTTCTCGAAGCTCGAAACCATGCGGAAGGAGACGTTCCCCGGAACCGTGCCGTCCGCACCCCGGTCGTAGTAGTCCAGCGCGTGGTCGATCCCTTCGCGCTCGGCCGCCGAGGCGTCGTCGGTGACGAACACGGTGAGTGTCGAGTCGTTCCACGCGAGCGCGCGTGTACTGGCGTTCGGCTTCGGCAGGCTCGTCAGCGTCGTGTGCGTCGCCATCAGGCTACGTGGCCGGTCGCCGTGGCCGAGTCCGAGCGCGTGACCGAACTCGTGTTCGAGCACGCGCACCGTCGAGTTCGCCGAGAGGTTGTCGAGCGCGCGAATCTCGACGGTGTCGTCGGTCTGGGAGGGAGCGGTGATTTCGGGTGCGCAGCCGGCGGCGTTTGCGACCTGTCCACAGCGGGCAATGCGGGGCGTGAACGACACGCGGATGTCGGGGTCGCTGGCGTCCGCCGCGAGCGTAACGTTCACCGAGTAGTTCAGATATCGTTCGTCGTGTGTTTCCCAGTAGTCGACCGCTTCGGCGACGAGCGGGGCGAACGAGCGTTCGGAATCGGTGGCGGTGACGGCCACAGTTATATTTCGGTCGCCGTAGGGGTTGTCCGGGTCGCCCGCGTAGCCGGCAAGGTCATCGGGCAGCGGGCGCTCGGTGAGGCCGGCGCAGCCGGCGGAAAGGACAACGGCGAGCAGCACGACCACCGGAATGGTTCCGGCCATCGTCGGTCGACGGCGGTCCGTTTCCGTCACGTTTAGCTCATGCGTGGCTCGCTCAGACGGTGAGTTCGCCCGTGCGCTTTCGCACCTCGACGGACTCGGCATCGACGGTCTCGACGTCGAGGTGCATCGGGATGAACTCGCGGCGCTCGAAGGCTTCTGTCTCGTCTTCGGTTCCAACCGTGCACCACAGCTGTGGGCGGTCGGGACCGTGCCACTCGCCCTGTTTGCTGATGCCGAAACAGACCAGTTCCTCGCCGTCGAGGTCGATGATGCCCCCCTTGCGGACGTCGGGGTCGCCGTTGATGATGAGTCGCTTCATACCTGCACGTCAGCCGACGCGAACCTAAGCGCTTCGGACGGGCATCGACGGAAAACCGACGGCGTTCAGGCCATTCCTTGCTCGGGATGTTCTTCGGCCATGTGTTCGTTGAGCGCTTGCTCGCTCTCGAACGATTCCCCGCAGATGCGACAGTCGTTATCGGTCGAACTCATCATCCGTTCGTCCCGGCGACCGACCCTAAACACTTTCACCGGCAAACGACGGGTTCCGCGCCGCGAGAGAGAACGACACCCACCGAGGACCGTCCCGCCAGACCAAACGGGTTTTATCCGCCCGCTCGTTAGGGACTCGCAGTAGCTATGCAGATACCACGCCGGTTCAACACCTACTGCCCGAACTGCAACGAACACCACGAACACGAGGTCGAGAAGGTCCGTAGCGGCCGCGAGACCGGGATGAAGTGGATCGACCGACAGCGCGAGCGCGGCACGTCGGTCATCGGCAATTCGGGAAAGTTCTCGAAGGTGCCGGGTGGGGACAAACCCACGAAGAAGACGAACCTCAAGTACCGCTGTGGCGAGTGTGGCAACGCCCACCTGCGCGAGGGCTGGCGCGCCGGCCGCGTGGAGTTCCAGGAGTAAGCATGCCGGGGAGCTTCTACACCGTGCGCTGTCCGGACTGTGAGAACGAGCAGGCCGTCTTCGGCAAGGCCGCGAGCACGGTCGCGTGTGCGGTCTGTGGCACGTCGCTCGCGACACCCACGAGCGGCAAGGCAGTCTTCGAGGGCGAGGTCATCGAGACCGTCGAGCACCGCGAGGCGACCGAGACCATCGCGGGTGAATCCGAGGCCCAATGAAATACAGCGGCTGGCCCGACCCGAGCGAACTCGTGGTGGGGAAGGTCGACGAGATCGCCGACTTCGGCGTGTTCGTCGACCTCTCCGAATACGAGGACAAGCGCGGGCTCGTTCACATCTCCGAGGTCGCCTCGGGTTGGATCAAGAACGTCCGCGACCACGTGAGCGTCGGCCAAACAGTAGTAGCCAAGGTGCTCGATGTTGACGAGGGTTCCCAGCAGATCGACCTCTCGCTGAAGGACGTCAACGACCACCAGCG
>CAZJHA010000220.1:0-3577 GCA_964545755.1 uncultured Halobacteriales archaeon
TGAGACGGACGCGGTCGCCCGGATTCATACCCTGTCTACCTCCCTCGCGGACTTCAATTCGTCCTTCCGTCGGTCCGGCCGCTGATCCCATGTCGATATATAAATAACGTCGTCGAGATGGCAAGAGGTTCATGGGTTCCCGGTCCGTAGTTATGCGAAATGTCGAAGACTGAACCGCCGATGCATATCGACACCGACGCACGAACGTTCCGCTACTACCGTCACGCCGTCGAGAAACACTGGGACCCCCACGACATCGACCTCACCGCCGACCGCGCGGCGATGGCCGACCTCGACGACGTGGGTTTCGAGGGAATTAGACGCGCACTCGCGCTGTTCGGTGCGGGCGAGGACGCCGTCGCCGAGGACCTCGCGCCGCTCGCGGTCGTCCTCGACGATTTCGAGGACCAACTGTTCATCACGACCCAGCTCTACGAGGAGGCCAAACACGCGGACTTCTTCGACCGTTACTGGCGGGAAGTCATCCGACCGGCCGAGGACGACCGCGGTGTGGAGCGTACCTCGCCGGCCGACGAGCGGTGGTTCTCCGAGGAATACAACGAACTGTTCGCGCGCAACGAGCGTGCGATGGCACGGCTGCTCGAGGCGGACACGCCGGAAAACCGCGCGAAGGCGTACTCGCACTACCACATGACCGTCGAGGGAATCCTCGCCCAGACCGGCTACTACGGACTCACGCGCCAGTTCGACGAAGACACGTATCCCGACGCACCCCACCTGCCGGGACTCGTGGACGGACTCACTCAAATCCGCAGCGACGAGGGTCGCCACGTGGGCTTCGGGATGGCGAAGCTCAAGGAACTCGTCGAGACCGAGCGGGTGGATTCGGGGGTCATCGAGAACACCGTCGGCGAACTGCTCCCATTGGTGCAGGCATCGATTCCCGACACCGATGCCGAGGCCGACCAACCGAGCATCGAGTCGAACGAGCTCGTCGAGTACGCCACGAGCAAGCACGGCCAGCGCATGCAGCAGATCACTGCCGCAAGCGAATCGATTCCGGATGTCGACGAACTGACCGCACTCGGCGACTGAGGGGTTCGTCCATCGACCCCGCTTGCGGGGAAAGGTCCATGCCGTTCGGGATACTCCTCTTACTATGGCCGACCGCGCCGGCGAACGCACGACGACCCGCGACACCGACGAGCTGCTCGCGGAGGTCGAGACCACGGCCGACGAAGCGGGTGGCGAACCGGCGCAGGCGAGCGACGGTCCGACGCTACGCGAGCGCGTGGGAACGTTCTTCTCGGCGCGAGCCTTCTTCATCGCGCTCGCTCTCGTGGCCGTCGGCGTCGTTCTCGGTGGCTTCGTGCCGGTTCTTGGCGCGGTGCTCAGATACGTCGGCGTGTTCGCCGCAACGCTCGCTCTCGGCGCGGCCAGCGAGCGCCGTCACTACCTCGAAGCCGGGTTGGCGGGCGCGCTCGTGCCGACCATTGGAACGCTGCTGGAGTACTTCGCGCTGACGATTGCCGGGGTGGGTCTCCCTGTTATCGCCACCGCCGCCGGGATTGGCCTGCTGGCCGGACTCGCCGGCCACTACTTCGGGCGCGACCTGCGTGACGGGCTGACGCGCGAATTGTAGAGGCACATCGTCGAGTTTGTTCGTATCCTGCTAGCCCCGAGAGATAGTCCTCTACTGTTATATCCTTACGGAAAATAATATTCGTATGAATATCCCAAACCCCACCCTTACACAAATCGTTCGAAGTGCCACCGGGCTGGCCGGCCTCACTGGAACATACGGGTTTCTGCATCTGATGGGTGCGTTCGGTCCAGTCTCATGCTGGACAAGCGTGTCGTCCAGCCAGACAGCCACCGAATCAGGAGGAATTTCCTCTAGCGGAACCACGGTTACCCGTGGTTGTGAGGCAGGTATCGACTACCTTCTTGGAGGGACCGGCGGCAACGCCTCAGTGTTGTTTTTCTGGGCAGTGATTCTCTTGGCTTTCGTCATCGTAGGAGGGGCCGCTGCTTGGACAGAACACCGATACGTTACCACAATAATCGTAGGCGTCGGTCTTATCATCTCGATTCTCGGTATATGGAGTATCGGTTGGTACTTCATGCTCCCGACGCTGTTCCTACTGGCTGCTGTGATAGCTCTCTCATTCAAAGATCGTCAGAACTCCGATGAGATACAGACGGCTAGAATCTGAACTGACCGCGTAGCCTGTCTAAAGGAACCCTGTAAATAGCCACTCCCCCGTTCACTACCACCGCTTCGTCACTCGACAGTCCAGCGACCGTTCTCACGGCTCACGAGCCCGTTGGTCGAGAGCAAATCGAGCGCGTCCTCGACGACCGGCAGCGGCACGCCCAACTGTTCGGCGAGCGCATCGGCGGTGTCGGTGCCGCCCTCGACAGCGCCGAGGACCTCCGCACAGAAGCGTGCGTCGCCGTGATCGGCGAATCCTCCGGTGTTCAGTCGGTCTTCGAGGCGGTCGGTGAGCGTGTCGTGCAGCGTCGCCAGCCGACCCTGCACCCAGCGCTGGGCCAGCGACAGCTCGTCCTCCAGCTGCTCGAAACGCCGCAGGTCCGCGGCGAGTTCGGCGAGGTCGCTCGTCTCCTCGCGCGAGACGTCGATGGACACGTATCGACAGGTCGTGAGGTCGAGGCTCGAACTCGCCGGATAGGCGCTTTTCGCGCCGAACTCGTACGGCGAGACGTTCACCTCCAGTCGGAGGTTGCGCGAGATGCTGAAGTACTTCCGGCGGCTGTCGTCGACGTAACTCTCGACGAGACCCGCCTCTTCCAGTTTCCGGAGGTGGTCGATGACGGCCTTCGGACTCACGCCGAGCGAATCGCTGATTTCGGTGACGTAGAACGGCCGCTGGGCGAGTAACCTGAGGATGCGTCGGCGGTTCTGGTTGCCGAGCAGGTCGAGCAGCGCCGCGGAGTCCATTCACCTTCAGTTAGTGCTCGATGTGTAAAACGTTGTCCCGACGACCGTCGTTTCACCCCGCCGTGGGCCGTCGGTGCCGGCGACCGGCGTGGGTGACCGGCTGCTCCCGTTGCTCGTCGCCGCGGGCGCTGAGAGGTTCTCGACACGGCGGCCGAGTCGGTCCAGTTCCGAGGCGTTCACGCCCTCGCCCGCTGCGGTCGTCTCTGCCTCGCTGATGGCGGTGGCGAGGGCGTCGCGGTCGGCGGCGAGACGCGCCCGGCGTGCTCGGTGGGCGACCGAACGGTTCGTCCCCGTGGGGAACCGCTCGATGCGGGTTTCGAGCCTCGTGAGGCGCACACGGAGGGTCGCCGCGCGCTGGCCGACGAGCGCCTCCTTGCGCGATTGGTTCTCGGCGCTCTCGAAGGCCGCCGTCCACATGCCCGAATCGACCGAGCCGTTGGCCGCGGCGACGCCGCGCTGCATGAACACCGAGACCTCGCGTCCCACGTCTTCGGTCGCAGGTCGGGTGGTCGGCTCGCTCGTCCCGACTTGTGGACTGACACCCATGCCAACGAATCCACAGAGCAGCACCGAAACGAAAGCGACCGCGACGGCGTTCGTGTTCACTACCGGTCGTTCGGAGACGGGAGAGTAAAAGCGCGCTGGCCGTTCGGC
>CAZJHA010000221.1:0-3542 GCA_964545755.1 uncultured Halobacteriales archaeon
TGGCGAACTGCTGCGCCCCGGCGTACGCCCAGAGGTAGCCGTCGACCGGCATCTCGACCTGTTCGACGCGCTCGCCGTGAAGGTTCACCACGTCGGCGACGACCTCGCCCGCCTCGACGAACTCTCCGGTCGGTTGTCGGGGATAGAGCAGACCGCCGTGGTCGTTCCGAAGCATACCGTGCGCTCGGTTGATCCCCGTGCCGCCGGTATACTTGCAGGGGACGAGTGTGATGTCGTCCTGCGGGCCCTCGGAGGGCTCGCCGTCGAGCAGGTCGAACTCCCGCAGCACATCGAGGGTGCCGTCCACCCCGACGCGCAGGCTCGTCTCGTCGAGGTAACGTCCGTCGACGAACTCGACCATGAGTTCGGGGATACCCTCGGCCGCGCCCTTGTTGCTGAGGGTCGGAACCGCGTCTGCGCCAGCGGGGCTGGGTCCCTGGTCCACGCGGTCGTCCCGGCGGATGGTGGTGACGCCGAACGCCTTCGCCGCGCGTTCGAGGTCGTCTTCGGTTTCCTCGGTGGGTTCGACGATCTGAAAGTACAGCGACTCGGGGTGATCGTTACAGTGGAAGTTGAGGACGACGTCGGCCTCGCTCCACGCCTCAGTCCAGATGGCGTTAGCAAGCCGTTCAGTAGTGTTGCCGTCCGGGTTCTCGACACTGACGTATCCCACGTCTCGGTTGTCTATCCACGACCGATAGGTGGCGTGCATGAACGCCAATGGATTGGCGACCGGAACGGCCACTACCGCGCCGCTAACGTCCTCGGGAGAAAGTTCGTCGTGCATCACCTCGTGGACCACCTCGGTCCCCTGAAGCTCCTTGCCGTGCTGGGTCGAGAACAGCAGCGCGGCGGGGCCGTCCTCGACGCCGTTGAGTACGATGACGGGAACGTCGATACTGTCGCCGGTCGTCAACTCGACACCGTCGATGTAGCCCGTCTCCAGTTCACCCGGTTCCGCTCGAACATCGCCGACTTTGATTGTGTCGCTCATGGTCGAATCACTCCGATACCGATTCCGTGGGCGCAACCGCCGCGTTCGCCATCGCGGCCATCGCCACCACCGGATCAACGACCGGGATTTCGAGCGAGTCGCCGAGTTCGGCGAGCACGCCCGAGGTCGTCAGGCCGGTGCAGCTGGGCGCGACCACGTCACAGCCCGCGTCCGCGAGTCGCTCGACCGACGTCCGGATGGCGTCCCGGCCGTCGGCCGTAGTGAGGAAGTTCGTCGTCTCGGCGCCGACCACGACCTCGCTGGCTTGCAGCCGGTCGCCCAGCAGTTCGCCGACGTTCGGCGGCGCGCCGCTTTCGAGGCCGAGCGTTCCGACCTGTTGGCCGCGCGCGAGGGCGGCGGCCGCGACGCTCGCACCGGCTCCGACGACCGGCACGTCGAGTTCGGCGTCGAGCGAGTCGACGGCGGGGTCGAGCGCGCAACTGACGCCCAGCACGTCGACGTCCGTCGCCATCTCCCGCCCGAGTTCCTCGACGTACGGCAGCGCCTCGGCCTCCGACCCAACATCGGGGATGCCCTCGGGATGGTCCGGGATGCACCGCGACGTCGTGTCAACGTGCGGGAAGTGGCGTTCGATAACCCGGCCGTGGTGTGATACAGCCGCGGGGTCGTCCAGCGTGAGCACGCGGAGGACGCCCATCTCGAGGTAGTTCGGTTTCGTCATCATTCCGCCTCCTCGTCCGCCGGTTCGTGGACGCCGCGCGCCGCGAAGAACCCCTGCTGGCGGAGCGCCGCAAGCAGCGTCCCCTCCCGGCGGTTCATGAACCCCTCCGGCCCCCAGTAGCGTTCGAGCGTTTCGTGCCACTCGCGGGTCGAGTCGCCATAGACACTGTCGCCATACATTTCGTCCATCGCATCGTGGCACGCCTCCAGCAGCTCCTCGGAGGGGTCGCTGTACCCGTCCTCGTGGAGGACCGCGTCGAGCGGGACGCGCGGGGCATTCTCGGTCGCTTCGTCGTGTCGAGGCACGCCGATGCAGAGCCCGAATATCGGGAGGACACCCTCTGGAACCCCGGCGGCCTCCGCGACCCTTGGAAGCCCGTTCAGGATGTTCCCGATGGGGCAGACGCCGTAACCCCGGCTTTCGGCCGCCGTCATCGTGCCCATCGCCGCCAGCGAGGCGTCGATGGCTCCTTCGAGCAGCCCCATCACGGGCGTGATGCGGAACTCACGATCGCGGTGTTCGAGCAACTGACGAGTCCGGCGCAGGTCGATGCAGACCAGCAGGAAGTGGCTGGCCTCCTCTATCTGCTTGGTTCCCCGGTTGCACAACTCGTGGATGCGCTCGCGGGTCGCCGGGTCGCGAATCCAGACGAAGCTGTACATCTGGGCCGTCCCGCTGGTCGGTGCTTTTCGACCGGCGTCGACCAGTTCTCGTACCGCCTCATTCGGAATCTCGGCGTCCGGGTCGAACTCCCTAACCGTCGCTCGGGTCGCGAGCCACGGCGTCAGGTCGGGGATGGTCGACGACTCGGCCGCGAGCGCTGGCCGGTCCACGCGACCACCGTCGGTTCGCCAGCTCGTGCGCTCGCTGTCCTTTGCCTGTCCCTCGCGTCCGCACTCGCGGCCACTCATACCACCACGTCGCCTCCGCTTACGACGAGTTCGTCGTCGAGGTACACCTCGGGTTCGAGCACGATGCCGTCGAGGTGCGAGTCGCACTCGATGGTGCCGCCGAAGCCGTGGTTGTCGCCGAACGCGACGTGGCAGGTACCGTATACTTTCTCGTCTTCGAGTACCGTACCGATTATCTCGGCCGCCGGGTTCGTCCCGAGACCGAGTTCCGCAACCCGTCTGGCGCACTCGTCACCCGACGTCGCCTCAAGGAACTCCTCGGCCGACGCGCCCTCGACCGACGCGATGGTGCCCGACTCGATGCGGATCACCAGCGGCTCGTCGAGCTCGCCCACCCCAACGAGGCCGCCGTCGAACGTGATGGCCCCCTCGGCAACGTCCTCGACCGGTGCGACGTAGCTCTCGCCTGACGGGAGGTTGCCGGAGTCGCCCGGCTCGGTGACAAGACCGTCGCTCGGGATGCCGTCCCGACCGGACACCGACATCGTCAGCGTCTCGCCGCCTGACTCTATGCGGGCCTCGTCGGCCGCCGTGAGCCGCTCGGTGAGTTCAGCGGTGAGTCGCTCGACCTCGGCGTAGTCGGCGGTAATTGCGCCCTCGCCGAACATCCGCTCAGTTATGCCCGGCATCGTGGCGACCCGCGCACCCGCCTCGGTCGCGTCCTCTCGTGCTCGCGTGTGGGTTAGCGACGCGCTGGTCGGACATACCACGATGTCAGCTGCCTGCATGGCCGTCGACACGTACGACGGAGGTTCCATTCCGCTTCGTTCCATGGGACGAGTCTCGATGATTCCAGCTTTGAGGTCGAGGTCGTCTCCGGCCTCGAACAGCGCGCGGCCGATGTCGCGCTTGTCGGTGTCGGTCACGACCAACAGCGTCTCACCCGCTTTCGCGCCCATATTCTCCTCGAGCACCCGGCGGGCGACCGTCCGCATGTCCGCCATCGCTACAGCAC
>CAZJHA010000222.1:0-3538 GCA_964545755.1 uncultured Halobacteriales archaeon
ACTCCAGCGAACGGGCGGTCGGCATCGATTACTACGTCAGCGAGAGCGACGGAACCGGTGGACGACTCCGTTCTCGGCCGGCGGACTTCCGCGTACGCGAACTCGAAGCGGGAGGATTCGAACCGCTGTCGGCCGATACGGATGCCTATCCCCACCTCGTCTTCCGGGCAACGCTCGAAAACTGGGACACCAACGATTTCGTGAGCGCGCTCTCCGATGGGCTGGGGATGAGTCGCGAACGCATCGACTGGGCGGGCACGAAGGACAAGCGCGCCGTCAGTACCCAACTGTTCTCGGTACGCGCCGAGAGCGATGTCCTCGACGACATCGACCTGCGGAACGCGACAATCGACCCCGTCGGACGCGCCGGCCGCGGGCTGCACTTCGGCGACCTCGCGGGCAACGCCTTCGAAATCGTCGTCCGCGAGGCCCATACCGGGCCAGTCGAGCCGATAACGGGATCGCTCCAGACGTTCGGTGGCAATGGTGACGCAAGCGGCGACAGCGGCGAGGTAGGCGTGCCGAACTACTTCGGCCAGCAGCGATTCGGCTCCTATCGCCCGGTGACTCACGAGGTCGGCCTCGAAATCGTTCGCGGGAACTGGCGCGATGCCGTACTGGCGTACGTCGGGCACCCACACGAGGCCGAACCCGCAGCGACCCGCGAGGCGCGCGCGTTCGTCGACAGCGAGGCTGCGGCGGCAGGCACGGCGGACTGGGCGGCGGCGCTCGAACGCTACCCGCGGCAGTTGGGTTTCGAGCGCTCGATGCTCCATCGACTGGTCGAAAACGGCGAGAGTCGGGCAGATTTCCGCGCGGCGCTTGAGACCGTGCCGACGAACCTCCAACGGCTGTTCGTCAACGCCGCTCAGTCCTATCTGTTCAATCGTATCCTCTCGGCGCGCCTCGACAGGGGTCTCCCGTTCGACCGGGCGGTCGCGGGCGATGTGGTTTGTTTCACGGACAGGAAAGCGCCGGATGAACTCGCCGTGGCCGACCCCGACAGGAGCCAGCGCGTCACCGAAAACCGGGTGGCAACGGTGAATCGCCACGCCGAACGGGGACGAGCGTTCGTCACCGCGCCGCTGGTGGGCACTGAGACGGTCCTCGCCGACGGCGAACCGGGCGACATCGGGCGCGCGATTCTGGACGATGAAGGTATCGACCCCTCGATGTTCGACCTGCCGGGAGAGTTCCACTCGACGGGCACCCGGCGGGCGATACTGCTCAGGACGGACCTCTCAATCGAGTACGACCCGCTCACGTTTTCCTTCCGGCTGCCGAAGGGGTCGTACGCGACCGTGCTGCTCCGCGAATACCTGAAGTCCGACCCCGTCGAGCTGGGCTGAAGCGACCGGCTTATCCGCCGGCACGCCCGAATCCGGGCATGGAGTGTCGGCGGTGTGGGTCGCGCCTCGACCGGGCCGGTGATTTCTGTCTCGTCTGTCGCAGCCCGAACGTCGATACCGTGGTCTGTGAGGTGGGTCGCGAACGCGCGAGCGTCACAGGACTGTTCGAGGGCGAGCGCGTCGGCACGTGGACGGTGACCACAGTACCGGAAGAGGGCGAAAACGAACAGCGCGAGCGCCGGAACTTCGCTGGGCGCATCGCCGACGAGGTCCGTCGCAAACGCCCGGAGGAGGTGTACGCGACCGGCGAGCGCGACGTGCTCGGGACGCTTCGCGCACAGCTCCATCACGACCTCCGGCGGGTGGCGAACCCGGGCGAAAACGCCGTCGAGACGGTGCTCTCCCGGAGCGAGGAGTCGCCGCTCGCGGTCGTCGAGACGCCACCACGCGAGAAACTCGGCGGGAGTCACTCGACGCTTGTCGGTGGACGAACGGGAAAGACAGTCGTGGCGATTGCGACGGACCATCCCCACGTGAAGAAGGTGATTCCGGGACCTATCGAGTCCGGCGGGCGCGGTTCCAGAACTGGCGTCCGGGCGAAGGCGACCCGCGCCGATGGACGGGGGAACGTCAGGCTGCTGGTGCGCGATGGGTCGAGCGTTCAAGAGGTCCGCGTGGTGACGACCGCTGCCGACCGCCCGCAGGGCGAGCGCGTCCGCGAGGACCTGAACCGTGCGCTCGCTGAGGATGGCTTCCAGGAGTAACACGAAGGGTTTTACTCGCCCGCTTGCATAGTGAGCCTACTATGGGTAACCAAGAAGTCGGCAGCGCCGGGCGCTTCGGTGCGCGCTACGGTCGCGTCGCGCGCCGACGCGTCGCCGAGATCGAAGACGACATGGAAGACGACCACACCTGCCCCGAGTGCGACGAGCCGGCCGTCGACCGGACGGACACGGGTATCTGGGAGTGTGGAAACTGTGGGTACGCCTTCGCCGGCGGTGCCTACCGACCCGACACGCCCGGCGGGCGCACCGTCGAGCGCTCGATTCGGGCGGCGCTCGCGGAGGACGGCGACGAACAGTGAGTTACAAGTGCTCGCGGTGTAAGCGCGACGTCGAACTCGACGAATACGGGGGCGTGCGCTGTCCGTACTGTGGTCACCGCGTGCTGCTCAAGGAGCGCAGCCGCGACGTCAAGGAAATAACCGTCGAGTAGTGCGCCACGAGAGTTCGTTTTCGTTGGAGTACGACACCGAAAGCGCCGCGGCCGCCGTCGAACGGAGTCTCCGGCCGGAGGTCGGCGATATCGAGGGCGAGCGCACCGAGGCAGCGCTGTCCCGCACGGAGAACGTGGTCGAACTCGACATCGAGGCGACCGACCTCATTGCGCTCCGGGCGGGCCAGAACACGTGGCTCTCGCTGGCCGGTGTGGCCGAGCGGTCGCTGGCTGCCGGAGCGTCGGTTCAGTAGCCGGCAGACGGCCGATGCGAGAAGCGTGGGTTTTTCCCTCCGCCCATCCACGAAGCGAGTATGCAAGGAAACCTGCCGCCGGAAGCACAGGAGAAAATCGAGGAGCTACAGGACCTCCAGGACAGCGCCCAGCAGGTCGCCGCCCAGAAACAGCAGGCTGAGAGTCAGCTTACCGACTCACAGACCGCCCTCGACGAGCTCGACGAACTCGACGAGGAGACGACGATGTACCGCGAGGTCGGCGAGCTCCTCATCGAGACGAACTACGAGGAAGCCCAAGACGACCTCGAAGAGAAGGTCTCCAGTCTCGAAGTGCGCGTCGAGACGCTCGAAAAACAGGAAAATCGCGTCCAAGAGCAGTTCGAGGAGCTACAGAGCGAACTCCAGGAGATGCTGAGCGGCGGTGGCGGTCCCGGCGGTGCTGGCGGACCGGGCGGCATGGGACCGGGCGGCCCGAGCGCCGGCGGGTAGATGCCGACCGATGAGGAAGTGGTCGAAACGGCCAGCGAAGCAGCCGAAGGTCTCGTTTTCTCGCGGTACAAGCAATCAGCCGTCGAGGACCTCGACATCACCGTGAGCTTCGAAGAGGGCGTGCTTGACCTCGACGTGTATCTGAACGCGCCGGACGACCCCGACCCGGAAATCGTTGCCGACGAGGCCGTATTGGCGGCCGAATCGGCGGTGGATGAACTGTTTGCCGACGAGTGAGGGCTTCGGCGG
>CAZJHA010000223.1:0-3512 GCA_964545755.1 uncultured Halobacteriales archaeon
TCGGCACGTGCCCACTCCGTTCGCTACTCGCTCCCTACGGTCGTTCGCGTGCCTCGCCCCTCATCCACCAGGCACCGCGCCGCAATCGCACCGCTACTGCAACCGCCACGGCCGTGCCGCGACCGCACCGCGGCCACGGGTCCCATGAGCCGAATGAGTTTTCGCCCGCTCGGGCCGAGGGCGGGCATGGACTTCGACTCGTTCGTGCTCGCGGCGGCCACCGCCGACCTGAGCGACGAGCCGGCCGCACGCGCTCACGCCGACGCCATCGAGTTCCGCATGGACCTCGCCGAGGACCCGCTCGACGCGCTCGCGGCCTACGACGGCGAACTCCCGCTGATTGCGACCAATCGCACGGTCGAGGAGGGCGGCGATGCACCCGAAACCTCCGACCGGCTCGCCGCGCTCGAACACGCCGCTGAATGTTCGGCTGTGGAGGCAATCGATATTGAACTGGCGACCGTCGAGGATGAAAAATGGCTCACCGAGCACGCCCGTGAGCACGACGCCGCCTGCATCGTCTCGACACACGATTTCGATGCCACGCCCTCACGAGCGGCGATGGAGGAGACCTTGGAACGCGCGAGCGAGCACGGTACGGCCGCGAAGCTCGCCGTCACCGCTCACACGCCCGCGGACGTGCTCGACCTGCTTGCGGCAACGTATACCCTCGATAGCGACGGCAAACGGGTAGCGACGATGGCGATGGGCGCGGTCGGCGGCCATTCGCGGGCCATCGCGCCACTCTACGGGTCGCGGGTCGCCTACGCACCGCTCGACCCCAAGCGGGCGACCGCTCCCGGCCAGTACGACCTCTCGACGCTCGCCGGACTGCTCGATACTCTCGATTAGTCGACGCTCTCGGCGCGCTCGTCGGTCGCGCTCGTGCCCAGTCGCATCGCAATAGTGACGCCGAGCACGCTCACGAGCACTCCCGCGACCACGAACGCCGCGAGGCGAGCGTCGCCACCGATGGTGAACCCGCGCACCGAAACGATGCCGAGGCTTGTCGCTGGCAGCCGCAACGGATCGACGATGCCGGCGCGTTCGAGGAAGTAGGCCCCGAACCCTCGAATCACGAGACCGACCGCGACCAGCACGAACGGCAGGTTGAGCGCAGCGTTGCCGACCCGGCCGCTATGAACCTTCTCGTCGGCGACCCGGCCGGCGCTCGCGGTCAGCGCCGCCGTCGTCAGCCACGGGACGCTATGGAACAGAAAGGCCATGACCGTCACGAGCGCGCTCGCCTCGCCGGCAAGCGGCGTGGCGCTGATGGCACCCGCGACGAGACCCACGAGCGCCAATCCCGCGGCGATGACACCGGTGACGACCGAGAGCCGTCCGGTGTAGAGACCGTCGCGCATACCCGTAAGCGCCCCGAGCGCATCGTCGACACCCAGTCCCTTGTAGAGGACGAACAGGCCTGTAATGGCGGCGACGGCGGCGACCGCACTCCGCAGGCTCTGGGCGAACAGCACGAACGCCGGTATCGCGAGCAGCGCGACGCCGATGGGAACCAGCACTGTCTGCCGGAGGTCCTCGTCGGCGAGGAACTGCTTCAGCAGGTAGTAGGTCGATTCGAGGTCGCGGGCCTGCCGGACGACCACGCGCGAGACGCCGTCGACGCGCACCCGACTTTCGACGACGTGGACGACGCGCTCCTCGGTCGTGCTGTCGGTGACGACGACCGCCGACTCGATGGCACGGTCGGCGAGCACCCCCTCCAACTGGCGGGCGAGGTCACGGTCGGCATCGACCGAGTCGTCGACGCCAGAGACGACCGCGACGACCGGCTCCTCGCCCGATTCCCGCAGCCCGTCGGCGAGGCGCAGTCCTTCGAGTAGACAGTTCACGCGGCTGCTCTCGGGGTCTTCGAGGCCCACGTCGGTGACCAACGAACGCACCGCCCGCTCGCCGACCACCGGCAGCTCGTCAGTGAGGGCGGCGATGGTCTCGCCGCGGTCGATGCAGACGACGAGCGTGGTCACGGCTGGTAGTCACGACCGCGGGATGAAAACGCTCGCGGTGGCTTCGTCGTCGCTACAGCCGTAGCTCGAACTCCTCGCTGACACCGAGGGAGTCGGCCACGCCCGCGCCGAAGGCGTAGGCCACACCTTGGGACTGCCCTCTGAGGCGTTCCATCAGGGTCTGTTTCGGCGTGAACTCCTCGACCTCGACGTCGTGGCCGAGGCGTTCCTCGATGCGCTCCTCGACGTCCTCGCGGGTGCCGAGTTCGTCCACGAGACCGTTCTCGGCGGCGTCGGTACCCAAGTAGACCCGTGCCTCGGTCTCTCGAACCGTCTCTTCGTCGAGCCCGCGGCCCTCGGCGACGCGCTCGACGAACGTCTCGTAGTAGTCGTCGACGATGCTTTGGAGATACTCCTGGTCGTCCTCGTCGGGTTCTTTCAGCGGGAAGCCCGCGTCCTTGTACTCGCCGGCGTTGAGCGGCTGGTACTCCAGCCCCAGTTTGTCTGCCAGCCCTTTTGCGTTGACCTGCGAGCCACGGACGCCAATCGAGCCGACGATGCTCGCCTCGCGCGCCCAGAGTTCGTCACAGCCGCTTGCAATCCAGTAGCCGCCGCTCGCACAGGTGTCGGTCGCATAGGCAATTGTTGGTCCGTCGAATTTCTCGGCTGCGAGCCGGATGTCCTCGCTCGGGAGGACCTCGCCGCCGGGCGTGTTGAGCTTGACGACCAAGGCCTCGGCGTTCGGGTCCTCGTCGGCGCGTTCGATCTGCTCGACGATCTTGTCGGCCGGAATCGAGCGCCGCCGGTTCCCCGGCAGGCGGCTTCCCTCGCGCGTGATGGGTCCCTCGACGGCGACCTCCACGGTGTTGTAGCCGTTCTCCGCTCGCGCACGGAGCCGTTTGATGGTCCCCCAGACGCCGGCTCCAGCGCTCGCGCCGATGGCTGCGCTCATGAATCTTGTCCGTGAATCGGTCGGCATACCTACTCATCGGGCGGGCGGCGGATGAATGGTTCGCTCGCGGCGTGGAAGTGGGTTCTTCGCGTGTGGTGGCTGTCGTTAGAGTTTGCCCGCTTTCTGCAGTTTCATCAGGTCCTCGGTGTCGAGGGTCTCGCCCTGCTTGAACTGCTCGTAGATCTCTTCGGCCTCGGCTTCGGCCTCCTCGCGGCGCTGGTCGCGCTCGGATTTGCGCTCCTGTTCTTCCTCTTTGTCCATCTCGCGCAGGCGCTTTTGGACTTCGACGAAGTCCTCATGATGACGGTCGGCGGCCTCTTGGGCCTCGACGAACTTCTCGTGCCACTCGTCGGCCTCGTCGCGCACGTCGTCGGCCTCGCGGTAGGCCTCTATCATCTGGTTGTGGTGCTCTTGGGCCTCGTCGGCAAGTTCGGTCACCTTCTCGTGGTGCTCTGAGGCTTCGGCGCGAATCTCCTCGGCTTCGGCTTTGACCTCTTCGAGACCCTCGGTTTCGTCGAGCGCTTCCTTTCGCTCGCGGTACTGCTCGCGTTTGTTCTCGATTTTCTCGATGAGTTCGCGCTCGTCTTCGGTCG
>CAZJHA010000224.1:0-3510 GCA_964545755.1 uncultured Halobacteriales archaeon
CATGGAGTGGCGAACGTTTTGAGCCTGCCGGAAATGAAATGAAATATGACAAACGATTTTTCCGTCATCCACCCATAGCATATGTATGGGCTTCGGTAGCTACGACGAATCAGAGCAGGGGAATCAGGAGTACGACACCGACTTCGAGGACGACGAGGACGGACTCAAGACCGAAGAAGAGGCACACGCCGGCGAGGTGAGTTTCGAGTTCGACGCCTCGAACGACGAACTGCTCGATAGGCTCGAAGACATCAAAGAGGAGTGAAAGCCGGGACGCGTGCGCTCGGGGTCGCCGAGTCCTACCGGGGCGGGCGGAGCACGCTCGCTGGCGCGGTCGTCCGGGCAAGTCGCGTCATCGATGGTTTCATCTTTGGCTCCTGTACCGTCGGCGGCACCGATGCCACGGCTGCTATCGCCGGTCTCCACGCTCGCCTCGACCGCGCGGACGTGAACTATCTTCTCGTCGCCGGAATCGCGCCCGCGTGGTACAACGTCCTCGACCTCCACGCGCTCCATGCGGTCACCGATGTTCCCGTTCTTTCGATCTCCTTCGAGGAGAGCACAGGGCTGGAGCCGGCGCTCCGCGAGGAATTTACCGGCGATGCGCTCGCCGCCCGCCTCGACAGCTACCGTTCGCAGCCACCGCGTCGCCGGTGTTCGGTCAACGGCGAGACGCTGTTCGTCAGAAGCGTCGGCATCGCCGACGACGAAGCCTCGGCGGTCGTCGGCGGGTTCACGCCAGAAGGTGGACGGCCCGAGCCGCTGCGCATTGGGCGGCTGGCCGCCCGTGCCGCCGATTCGTGGATGGCCGATAATTCGGAGGACAGCGAGTGAGCCGAACACCCGTCGTGGAGCGAGGAAAGGCGGGTGGTTAAGACCGACCCCGACCCACGCCACGCATGAGCGATACGGGCCACATGGAGGGGTTGGAAGTGACTGCCTGCGAGCGCTGTTCCGCACTCTGTGAGTCGCGGAGCCAAATCGTGAACGGGGACGGACCGGGAGATGCCGAGCTGCTGTTCGTCGGCGAGGGACCGGGCGAGCGCGAGGACAACGAGGGCGAGCCGTTCGTCGGGCGGAGCGGAACCGTCCTCGACGACGCGCTCCGCGACTCGGGACTCACACGCGCGGACATACGCATCACCAACTGCGTGCGCTGTCGCCCGCCGGACAACCGCGACCCCCACACGGATGAACTCGCCAACTGCCGAGAGTTCCTCGAACGGGAAATCACTACTGTGAATCCGGAACTCGTCGTCACACTTGGAAAGGTCCCGACCGAACATCTCCTCGGGCGCGATGCGCGTGTGACAAAGGAATCGGGCAGTATCGAGGAAATCCGATTCGATGGGCGACCCCAGCGGGTGCTCGTCTGTGTCCATCCGGCAGCGACGCTATACGACGGCTCACAGAAGGAGACCTTCACCGAGACCGTCGCCACGGCCGCCGAGGTCGTCGGCGCGGGTGATGGCGATGGCCAGTCGCGCCTCGATGGGTTCTAACCAAACCGCTTTGCCCGTGCGGTGCGTGGCGCTCGTATGAGTACAGGACGCGTCCAGCGGGCCACGGGGGCGTCGGTGGTCGTCGTCGATTACGGTCTGGGCAACCTTCGGAGCGTGACGCGCGGTCTCGAACGCGCCGGGGCCGACGTGGAAATCTCCGATGACCGCACGGAGCTCGCGACCGCGGACGGCATCGTCCTCCCTGGCGTCGGCGCGTTCCGCGAGGGCGTCGAAAACGCCGGCCCGTACCGCGAGGCACTGCTGGAGGCCGCCGATGCGGGCACACCGGTCTTCGGCATCTGTCTCGGCATGCAGATGCTCCTCACCACGAGCGAGGAGGCCGACCGCGTCGGCGAGGGCGACGTCGAGGGTCTCGATCTGGTTCCCGGTCGCAATCGCCGCTTCGACGGCGGCCTGAAGGTCCCCCACATGGGCTGGAACGAACTCGCCGTCGAGCGCGACCACCCGCTCGTCGAGGGAGTCGATGGGGAATACGCCTACTTCGTCCACTCCTACTACGCAGCGCCCGACGACGAGGGCGCAACCGTCGCCAGCACCGAGTACGGGACTCGCTTTCCGAGCGTCGTCGCCGACGACTCCGGGACCGTCTTTGGGACCCAGTTCCACCCCGAGAAGAGCGGCGAGACCGGGCTGCAAATTCTGCGCAACTTCGCCGATATCTGTGCCAAGTAGCCCATCCGTCGCCCACACGTAGAAAGTCCTTTGCGAACGGCGCGAGCAGGACGGACAATGGCAGAAAGCAGGTCCGTCGTCATCGCCGCCCTCGTCGCCAACGGAGTCATCGCCGTGCTGAAGTTCGTCGGCTTTCTCCTCACCGGCAGCGCCGCGATGCTCTCGGAGACCTATCACTCGGTTTCCGATACGGGCAACCAGATATTCCTGCTCGTCGGGATTCGTTACGGGAAGAAAGAAGCCAACCGCGAACATCCCTTCGGATACGGAAAGGCACAGTTCTTCTATAGCTTTCTCGTCTCGGTACTACTGTTCGGCATCGCGGGTTGGGAGAGTGCGAAACACGGCTACGACGCCATCGTGCATCCACACCCGCCGGGTACGGGTGCGGCCAGCCTGCTGGGTGTGACCTTCCCCGGCGTCTGGGTCAACTACGCGGTGCTCGTCGGTGCAATCGCTTTCGAGAGCTACGCGCTGAAGAAGGCCCACGCGGAGATGCGCCGCCAGATCGACGAGCATGAGTGGAGCGGGTTCGCCGAGGCCTTTCGAAAGACCAGCGACGTGACCACGCTGACGGCGCTGACCGAGGACACCATCGCGATAAGCGGTGCGGGACTGGCGCTGTTCGGGGTGTTCCTCAGCCGAGTCACGGGCAACCCGCTCTACGACGCGGTCGCCGCCCTGCTCATCGGTCTCATGCTCATGGGCTTTGCCGTCGCGCTCGCGTGGGAGAACAAGCGGCTCCTGCTCGGCGAGAGCCTGCCGGCCACCGAGGAGCGACGGCTCCGCGCGGTGGTTGCCGCCTGGGACGGGGTGGACGAAATCGTCGACTTTCGGACCGTGTATTTCGGTCCCGAAGAGGTCATCGTGACCGCGGACGTCGAGTTCGGCCCGGACCTCGAAACCATCGGTATCGACGACCACATCACCGACATCGAGGACGCGCTCATGGACACCAACCCGCAGGTACGAAAGGTATACATCGAACCCGAAGCCTGACTCGTTCACTTCCGCCGCGGTACACGAACCCTTTTGGGAGAACGCACACCAATCTCAGTCACTGTGGCCGCCGACTCGTCACCGCTCAGGTTCTTCCCCTACGAGTCACCCTACGAGAACCAGCGCGCAGCAATCGAACGCATCCACGAGGCACTCGAAGACGAACGCGACGTGCTCTTCGAGGGAGCCTGTGGAACAGGGAAAACGCTCTCGGCGCTCGTACCGGCCCTTGAGTTCGCCCGCGAGGCGGACAAGACGGTGGTCATCACGACGAACGTCCACCAGCAGATGCGCCAGTTCGTCGACGACGCCCGCG
>CAZJHA010000225.1:0-3456 GCA_964545755.1 uncultured Halobacteriales archaeon
TGAACTACTGGATCGTCGACTACGACGAGATGAACGAACTCATCGCCTACGACGGCTTCCAGATCAGATACCCGCACTGGCGCTGGGGGATGAAGTACGACCGCCAACAGAAACAGAACCAGTTTCTGGGCGGGAAGGCCTTCGAAATCGTCAACAACGACGACCCGGCCCACGCCTTCCTCCAGGAATCGAACTCGCTGGCCGACCAGAAGGCCGTCATCACTCACGTCGAGGCCCACGCCGACTTCTTCGCACACAACCAGTGGTTCGGGCTGTTTACAGGAGAGGGGACGCCGAACGCGGCGGCGATGCTCGCCCGACATGCCGACACCATCGCGGAGTTCATGCGCGACCCCGACATCGAGCGCGAGGCCGTCGAGCGCTGGATCGACATCATCCAGTGTCTCGACACCAATATCGACCGCCACCGAACCTTCACGAGTGCAAGCGCCGACGAAAGCGAGGAGCGCGAACTCGACGACATCGCCGACCAGCTCGACGACCTCGACCTCGGGGAGGATGTCGTGAGCGAGGTCTTCGACGACGACTGGTTCGACGCCCAGCGCGAGGAGGAGTCGGAGACGATTCCACCCGAGCCCGAACCGGACCTACTCGCCTTCTTCTTCCGTCACGGGATGGCCTACGACGACGAGCGCGGGAAGGCCGTCGAGATGGAGGAGTGGCAGCGAACGGTTCTCGAACTTCTCCGGCGGGAGGCCTACTACTTCGCCGCCCAGCGGATGACGAAGGTGATGAACGAGGGCTGGGCGGCCTACTGGGAGTCGATGATGATGGGCGAGGAGACCTTCGCCGGAACCGACGAGTTCCTGAGCTACGCCGACCATCAGTCCCGCGTGCTCGCCTCTCCGGGACTCAACCCCTACAAGCTCGGCAAGGAACTCTGGGAGTACATCGAGAACTCGGTGAATCGCCGCGAGGTCTGTGAACGTCTACTGCGGGTCGAGGGCATCACGTGGCGCAACTTCCATGACGTGGTGGATTTCGAGCGGATCCAGAATGTGCTCGAACCCGATTCGATGGTCGATACGATTTCGGACGAGCGCCTCGATATGCTCGACGCCGACGATCCACGAATCGACGGCGAGGCGCTCACGGCGGCGAAAGCGGGTGAGGTCGACGTCGATCGCTACCCGTGGAAACTGCTGACGTACGAGGGGATGGCCGAACGCCACTACTCGCTGGCCAAACCCCAAAATCGGGGGTTCCTCCACCGAACGAGCCGCGAGGAACTCGAACGCATCTCCCGGTATCTCTTCGACGACTCGCGCTATGGAACCGTCGAGGAGGCGCTCGCCGATGTCGAGTACGCGGCGGGCTGGAATCGCCTCTTCGAAATCAGGGAGAGTCACAACGACGTGACCTTCCTCGACGAGTTCCTGACACAGGAGTTCGTCGACGACAACGACTACTTCACCTACGAGTACACCCAAGCAACCGGTGACTACCGGGCGACCTCGACGGACTACGAAGACGTGAAGAAGAAACTACTCTTGCAGTTCACCAACTTCGGCAAACCCACGATTACCGTCCACGACGGCAACTACGAAAACCGCAACGAACTGCTGCTGGCCCACCATTACAACGGCGTGATGCTCGACGTCGAGCAGGCCAGGCAGACCCTAGAGAGAGTCTTCGACCTTTGGGGGCGGCCGGTGAACTTGAAGACCATCGTCAAGGAACTCGACGACCACGACCTCGAAGTCGCAAAGCGCCGCGAGCGCGAACCCGACCCCGACGAGCGCGGCAAACTCATCCGCTACGACGGCGAGGACTTCTCCGCCGAGAACCTCCCGTGGAGCGAGGTCGAAGACATCGCCGCGACGGACGTCGATTACGACACCAAACCCGACGAGTGGCTGGCGTGAGAGTCCGAAAGCCGACGGCGAGCCTGCGCCATCCGAAAAGGCTATCGGCCGACCCGGTATCAGTAACCGTGATGATGGGGCGAGCGCCATGAGGTACTTCGAATTCACCATCAAACCCGACGACGGGGCGATTCACCCCGTCGACAAGGTCATCTTGGAGACGCCCGACGTCACGCGCGAGGCACTCGTCCACGTCAACGCGCTCGCAAACGGCACGGGCGTGATGCTCTACCGGCTCCGTGGCGACCCGGAGCAACTCGGAGCGCGCCTCGACGGCCACTCGAAACTGCTCTCGTGTTCGCCGGTCGCCGTCGAGGGCGAGACGTTTCACTTCTACGTCCACGTCGAGCCGGGCCAGCCCGCCGGCCGGCTGATGGCCGTCGCCCAGAAGTACGCCCTGATGATCGTCCCGCCGCTTCCGTTCGTCGAGGGTGGACTGCGCATTACCGTCGTCGGTACTCACGAGATGCTCCAGCAGGCTCTCGAAGAACTCCCCGAGGAGACACATATCTCCGTCGAGCAGGTCGGCAAGTATTCGCCGGACGACAGAAACGTGCTCTCGCTGCTGACCGACCGCCAGCTCGAAGTGTTCGAGACGGCCGTCGAGAGCGGCTACTACGACATCCCGCGGCGGGCGACCCACGAGGACATCGCCGACGACCTCGATTGTGCGCCGAGTACGGTCGACGAACACCTCAGAAAGGCCGAATCGCGGATTCTCACGTCGCTGGTGTGAGCGAACACCGCGGTCGTCGACTCAGCCCTGCCCGACGAGGCGCTCCTCGTCCTCCCAGTACTCCTCTCGGAGTTCGTACTTCTGGACCTTGCCGGTGGCCGTCTCGGGCAGGTCGTCGACGAACTCGACCGTTTTCGGGACCTTGTACCGTGCGAGGCGGTCGCCGGCGAACTCCCTCACCTCCTCGCTCGTCAGCTCCGCGTCCGGCTTCTGGACGACGAGCGCGGTCACCGCCTCGCCCCACTCGTCGCTCGGGGTCGGAATCACGGCCGCCTTGGCGATGTCGGGATGGTCGTAGAGGGTGTCCTCGACGGCGATGGACGAGACGTTCTCGCCGCCGGAGATGATGATGTCCTTCTCCCTATCCTGAATCGCCACCATCCCGTCCTCGTCCATCGTGGCGAGGTCCTCGGTGTGGAAATAGCCCGGGAGCTTAGCGTTGAACGCCTCCTCGGTGATGTCGGGTTTGTTCAGGTACCTATCCATCACCTGATTGCCCTTGACGACGATCTCGCCGAGCGTCTCGCCGTCTCGGGGCACGTCGTTGCCGTCGTCGTCGACGACCCGGACGTCGGTAGCGAGCACCTCGCTGCCCTGTTTGACCTTGAGGTCGCGCCCGCGCTCGGCCAGCCGGCGCGGCGAGTTCGAGGAGGTGATGAGCGGTGCGGTCTCGGTCAGGCCGTAGAGATGGATGACCCGCCAGCCGATGTCGTCCTCGATGCTCGAGAGGGTGGCAGTCGCGGGCGCGCTGCCGGCGGTGGCGATGCGCACGTCGCGCTCGCCGGTCGTCACGACGTCGGGATTGTCCTCGTAGTGGGCGATGAGGCGGTTCAA
>CAZJHA010000226.1:0-3379 GCA_964545755.1 uncultured Halobacteriales archaeon
TGTGAAATCCTGCTGGAACACCGCGCGCCAGACACGCCCGTGGGCATCGTCCACGGCGCGGGCCGCGAGGATGAGGAAGTCGAAATCGTTGAACTCGGCGAGTTGGAGGAACTCGGCGAGACCGACCTTATCGACATGACGACTACTATCCTTGTCGGCAACGAGGAAACCTACGTCTGGGACGACCGGATGGTTACGCCACGGGGTTACGAGTCGAAATATGACTACTGAGTATCAAGTTCGACTCGACCGCGACGCCTGTAAGGGGGTGTTCGCGTGTCTGGTCCGCGACGACCGCTTCGCCGAGGCGTCGGACGGGCTGGCGACCATCGACACCGCCGGCAGCGCCAACGGTAACGACGAACTGACCGCACGGTTCGCCGACGAGCGAATCGAAGACGCCCGGCAGGCCGCCCGCGCGTGTCCGGTCGGCGCAATCGACGTGACGTCGGTGGACGATGAGTGAGACAGCCGACACAGCTCCGGGACCTGCCGAGGATTTGCTCGCGGCCACACCGGAAACGGCGTACTTCTGGGGTCGCGTCGCGGGCAATGGCGAACTTACGGGGAACTGCGTGACCGTCCATACGGAAGACGAACGCGCGGCGGATGCGCTGGCGGCGATCGCAGGTGCTGACCGGACCGACCACCGGGTTGCCGCCCGCGAGTCGGCCCACGACGCCTCCATCGTTCGGTACGAGGACGAATACGAAATACAGGTCTTCGGTTCCCCGGCCGACCGCGCGGGTGCAGCGCTCGGATTGCCAATCGACGGCCAGCCGGGCGGCTATCGGTTCGATTCGTTCGCCGACCATCGCGCGCCACTAGTTCGTGGCCTCCTCGAAGCCTGCGGAACGGTTTGCTTCCGCGAATCATCGGGATCGGTCGGGATTTCGTTCGTCGGCACCGAGAGCCTGCTGCGGACGGTTCGCTCGTTGCTCGCCGAGGCCGACTTCCACCTTCCGACCGATGATCTCGCCGAGACCTCATCGGGCGGCTACTGGTTCGGACTCGCGGACGACGCCGATATTGAGGAATTCGCCGAGTGGGTCTATGCCGGCAGCGACGAATCGGGATGTTATTCGGATGGACGACGCCGAAAACTCCGCCGGAGCGTCGAGCGCGCGACCGGCGACGATGTCGGAGGCCTCGGATGACGGCGAGCGCGCAGGCCGCACCAGCCGAACTCGACGACGAGGCAGTGCTACTGGTCGGCCACGGCTCCCGGCGCGAGAAATCGAACGAGCAGGTCCGCACGCTGGCCGCCCGAATGGAAGAGCGGTTGGGTGTTCCCGTCGATGCGGGATTCCTCGAACTCGCGGCCCCGTCGATTGCGGACGCCATCGCGGGACTCGCACCGACCGTCTCGACGGTGAGTGTGGTCCAACTCTCGCTGTTTGCGGCGAGCCACGTCAAAAACGACGTGCCGGTGGCGATTCGGCAGGCCCGCACGGCCCACCCCGAACTCACAATCCACAACGGATCCCACCTCGGCGTCCACCCCGCCATCATCGACCTACTCGACGACCGGGCAGCGGCCGTCGAGTCGGCACTGGGAATCGACCGCCAGAGCGCCGACGTTGCGGTGGTGCTCTGTGCGCGTGGGTCGAGCGACCCGGACGCCAACAGCGACGCGCATAAACTCGCCCGGCTTCTGTACGAAGGCCGGCCGTTCAGCCGGGTCGAAACCTCGTTCATCGGTGTCACCGAGCCACGCCTCGACGAGACATTGCACGCGGTTACCAAACACCGACCCGATGCCGTGGTCGTGCTCCCGTATATGCTCGGCGACGGCGTGCTCACCCAGCGGGTCCGCGACCGGACGGCCGAATTCGACGACGAGTATCCCTACGTCGACGCTGCGGCCGGCGACCCGCTGGGAACCGACTCACGATTGCTGGACGTTCTCGCCGACCGCTGGCAGGAAGCTCGGACCGAGAGCGTCGAGATGTCGTGTGATACCTGCAAGTACAAGGTCGAACTCGACGGGTATGAAGAAGACACCGGCGGTGCGCGGGCGATGCTCCGGGCGCTGACCCACAACGAGACCCACGCCGACCGCGAGAATGTCGCCGACGATCCACACGCCCACGACGCCCCGAAAAAACACGTCGCTGTGTGTACGAACCAGACCTGCGCCGCCGATGGCTCGCCAGCAGTGCTCGAACGACTCCGACAGGAGGCGCGCGACTCGAATGCGTGTGACGTTCGCATCACCCGGTCGTCGTGTCTCGGGCGGTGTGGTGACGGGCCAATGGTTACTGTCTATCCCGACGGCATCTGGTACGGCGGTGTTGACACCAACGACGCCGAACGCATCGTCTCGTCGCATCTCGACCGCGACCGCATCGTTTCGGACATTGTCGACCAAACCCTATGACCTGCTACGAAATCGAAGCACTCCGACTCGGACTGATGAACGTCCTCGGCACCGCGGATCGAAGCGCGCGTGAACACGCTGAAAAGGAACTCGACGGCCACCTGGAGGGACCCATCGAAGCCCTCACCAATGCGGAAACGCTGTCGGGAATCGAACGCCACCTCGACGCGGCACTCGTGGACCTAGAAGAAGAAATCGCCGCCACCGACGCGGATGACCCGGAATACGACTACCTCCGCGGTCGGCTGGTAGCGGTCCGCGATGCCGAGCAATCGGTCCGCCGACTGACCCAGCAGGGCGAAAGCATTCTTGAGGGGGTGGGCGAGACTCACGACCTGCTCCACGAGACGTTCCCGGTCGATGAGTAATACTCCTGAGCACTGGACGGTCGGTCTCGGTGACATCGAGCCGGCACGGTCCAGACATGCCGGCCGGCGCTCGGCCGTCACGCTGACCGAGAATGCCGTCGTCGTCGGGACGGCCGACGGAGACGTGCTCGCCTACGACCGGGAGACGCTCGACGAGCGCTGGCGAGTCGAACCGCCGGACAAACGGGCCGCTGTCGTCTCGGTAACGCCGTTCGGTGGTAGCGTCGCGGTCGGCGAGCGTGGTCCTCGTGGTGGGATTCGGCTTCACGACAGCCACACCGGCGAACCCCGCTGGCGATACGCTACGGCCGAGGACATCGGCGACCCACAGAAGCAGTCCCGATTTTTCCTGCCCTTTGTTGTGGATATCGCATCCGACGAAGACCTATTGTACGCCGCCGCGCGTCGCTACGAGCGCGATGGGCAAAACCGGTCGTTCTCGAGCGTCGTCTATGCTCTCGATGCGGATGGCGCGGTCTCGTGGACCTACGAAACCGACGCTTCACCGATCAGTCTCGACGTGCGTGATTCCCGTCTCGCGGTCGGGTACAACCGCTGTCCCGGCACTCACCAGCGCGGGTTGGTGGTTCTCGATGCAGCAACCGGCACGGAACGCTGGCAGTGGGACCCC
>CAZJHA010000227.1:0-3358 GCA_964545755.1 uncultured Halobacteriales archaeon
CTCTCGTAGCCACAGTTCAGACAGACGAATATCTCGTCGCTCCCGTCAGGGGTGGGTTGGTCCTCGTGGCCCGTCATACGCACGTTCGGGGCGGAACACGGATAAGCGCGCTGGCCGGTGTGAAATCGCCCTCACTCCGGCGGAATGTTACCGGTGAGCACGTTACCCATTGCGTGCAAGCCGGTCGCCGCGAGCACCACGAGGAGATTCGCGAGTGCGTGCGGCACGACCGTCTTCGTCCGGTTCAGCTGACTGCCACAGGCCGGACAGGTCGTTCGGTCGGGGTCGAACCGCTCCCCGCAGACCGTACACTCCCGAACGGCGCGTTCGCGGTCGCTCTCGATGCCGACTTCGCCGTCGGCGAGTCCCGCCACCCGCTTGATGCGCTGGGTGAGCGTCATCAGTCGTCGGACTCCGCGAGCGTTCGGTCACTACTCTCCCGCGTCGTGCGTGCCGGGTCGGGGTCGTCGCCCGACCGAAGTCGGACGCTCGTGACCTTGTACTCGGGCGTTTTGGCCGCCGTGTCGAGGTCGTTCTCGTCGGTGAGCGTGTTGACCGCCGACTCGGCGAAGTGCATCGGCACGAATACGGTGTCCGCTCCGGGCCGCTCGGTGACCTGTGCTTTGACACGAATCGTCCCGTGACGGGATTCGACGCGGACGTACTCGCCGTTCTCGATGCCGGCGTCGGCCGCGGTCTCGGGGTTGATTTCGACGAAGTCCTCGCCGACGTAGGACATGATGCCCTCCTCGCGGTGGGTCATCGTCCCCGTGTGGTACTGATAGAGCACTCGCCCCGTGGTCATCGTGAGCGGGAACTCCTCGTCGGCGAGGTCGGCCGGCTCGTTCGGTCCCGTCTTGATGAGCGACGCCTTGCCGTCCTCGGTGTTGAACTCCTCTTCGTACAGCCGCGTGGTGCCCGGGTGGTCGTCGTTCCAACAGGGCCACTGGAGTTCCTCGCCGTTTTCGAGCCGTTCATGGCTGATTCCTCCATAGATGGGCGTCAACTCCGAAATCTCGCCCATGATGTCCGATGGCGACTCGAACTCCCAGTCGTGCCCGAAGCGCTCGGCGAGCGCCTGCACGATTTCCCAGTCACCCCGACTATTGCCCTTCGGCTCGATGGCCCGCTTCACCAACTGGACGTGCCGGCTCGAACTCGTGAACGTCCCATTGGACTCGACGGCGGTCGTCGCCGGCAAGACGACATCGGCGTGTTCGGCCGTCTCGGTGAGGAAGATGTCCTGCACCACCAGAAAGTCGAGGTCCTCGAGGATGCGCTGGGCGTGTTCGACACCCGGTTCCGAGAGCGAGGCGTTCTCGCCCATGATGTACATCCCCCGGAGGTCGCCGCGGTCGGCCGCGAGGAACTGCTCGGTCGTCCGCCAGCCCTCCTCGGCGGGAAGGTCGGTTTCATAGGCCTCCTCGAACTTCTCGCGAACCTCGTCGTCGGTCACAGGTTGGTAGCCGGGGAAGTTGTTCGGCAGCGGTCCCATGTCCCCGCCGCCACCCTGGACGTTGTTCTGACCCCTGAATGGCGACAGCCCCGCACCGGGCTTGCCGACGTTGCCGGTAACGAGCGCGAGGTTCGACATCGAGATGATGTTCTCGGTGCCATTGGTGTGCTCGGTCAGCCCGAGCGTCCAGCAGAAACAACACGAGTCGGCTTCGGCGATGGTCTCGGCGGCCGACGCCAGTTCTTCAGGTGGAACCCCCGAAACCCGCTCGACGTACTCGGGGGTGAACTGGTCGAGATGCTCTTTCAGTTCCTCGAAGCCCTCGGTGCGCTCGTCGATGTACGCCTCGTCGTGGAGGTCGTGTTCGATGATGTAGCGAGTGAGACCGTTTATCCACGCCGTGTCGTAGCCCGGATTCGTTCTGGTGTACTGGGTGGCGTACTCGGCGATCTGGACCTTCCGCGGGTCGAAGACCACCATGTCCGCTCCGTCGGCGACGTTTTGTTTGATGCGGGTCGCCAGTACGGGATGGGCTTCGGTCGTGTTCGACCCCGACAGCAGATAGCAGTCGGTGTTTTCGAGGTCGTCCATCCCTACCGAGGCCGCGCCGTAGCCGACGGTCTGTTTGAGCGCCGCGACCGTCGGCGCGTGACAGAGCCGATTGCAGTTGTCGACGTTGTTGGTGCCGATGACCTCGCGGGCGAAGCGCTGCATGACGTAGTTGTCCTCGTTGGTCGCCTTCGAGGAGGAAATCAGTCCGAGCGCGTCCGCGCTGTCCTGTTCGATGATGCCGCCGAGGCCCTCGACCACCCGCGAGAGCGCCTCGTCCCACGAGACCTCTCGGAACTCGCCCTCGTCCTTGACGAGCGGTTCGGTGAGGCGGTCGTCGCTGTTCACATAATTGTAGCTGAACTTGCCCTTGACACACGTCGAGATGCCGTTGACGGGGGCTTTCTCCGGGTCCGTGGGTCGCGCGCCGAGCACTTCCCCATCCTTGGTGTGGAGGTCGAACCGACAGCCGACGGCGCAGTACCCACAGGTCGTGTCGGTCACGTCCACGTCTTGTAGGCGGTAATCGGAGAGTGCATCGGCCACGTCGAACAGTCGTCCCTCGGTCATCGTGTTCAGCGCGACCGACTCGGTGGCGTGTTCGAACGCTTTGAACGGCGCTGTCTTCGTCACGTCCGTGTCGCTCGCCTGCTCGCGTGCGCGCTGCATGAAGCCCGCGACGCCCTTCCTGTCGTCCCCGCCCCCGTCGCCGTCAGTCATCGCTTGCCTCCCCATCGAAAGCATCGTCCTCGTAGGTCTGATTACCCTTCATCGGTGTCGCAGGGTTGGGCTGGCCGTCGTAATCCTCGCCGATGGTCTTTCCGATGGAGTTCTCCTGGGTGAATCCCGGAATCGGGATGGTCGCCGCATCGGTGTAATCCTGCTCGACCAAGGCCCCAGTGGGACAGACCGTCGCACAGTGGCCACAGGAGACACACGTCGAGTCCATCATCTCCTCCGCACCGTTCTGGAAGCCGATGCGTGTGTCCGCACCCGACCCCTCGATGCGCAACACGCCCTCGACCTGCACGTCGTTACAGGCCTCGACACAGCGATTGCAGAGGATACACTTGTTGCGATCTATCTGGATGAACGGCGAGGACTCGTCGATTGGCTCGTACTCGTCGCGGTCGTCGAACACCCCGTATCGAGGCACCTCGACGTCCGCTTCGATGGCGGCGTCCTGAAGCTCGCATCTACCATTTTTCCCGCAGGTCGTACACCGGAGGTTGTGGTCCGAGAGCACGAGGTCGAGATTGACCGAACGGGCCTCCTCGGCCTCCGTACTGTTCGTTTCGACCGTCATGCCCTCCTCGGCGGGGAAGCTACACGACGGGACGAGTCCGTGTTCGT
>CAZJHA010000228.1:0-3350 GCA_964545755.1 uncultured Halobacteriales archaeon
AACGTCGTGTTGGTCGTCGCGGTGTCCTGGGTCCGCAGCACGTACGCTCGCTCGTCGTAGCCATCCAGATTGGCCGCGAGGAACTCGCTGTCGGTGCTCAACCCGATGACCACCGGAGGGTTGCTCTCGTTTACTCGCTGTTCGAATCCCGATGGCTCCTGGGCACACGAGACGTTCATGTCGTGTGCGTCTATATACCACGGAAGCGGAAGAGCGTCGAACCACGCCGAACACGTCGGCTCCCGGCTCCCGGCGGTGTCCGCAACGAGGTGGCTGCCGTAGAGCAGCACGTCCGTTCCCCGATTGCTCGCGCTCAGGGCGGCCATGTCACGAATCGTCGGCCGGAGGTCGTCGGCGGGTTGGGCGTACTGGACGAGTGCATTCTCCCCGGATTGGTCGTCGAGATAGACGTTCTGCACCCCGATATAGCCGACTTGACCGACGACCAATAGGATGATGACGAGCGCCGCGGCGACGGCGGGTCGGTCGTCGCGGGCGAGCGCCGTTTTTCCCCGCTTGTAGAGCACGCCCGCGCCGACCGACGCCGGTATCATGAGCGGGACGATGGCGTGGACGGTCGCCCACGGAGCCATGATATCGGTGATGATGGGGTAGCCGAGGATGCTCACGAACCCCCAGTAGAAGGCGAAGGTGACGAGGTCGCGCGGATATTTCCCCGAGTATCGGTCGACGAGGAAGCCGACGAGGGCGAGCACGACGAGCGTGCCCGACCCGACGACGAGCGTTTCGACGAAATCGCCGAGATAGGGCAGGTAGGCGTGGTCCTGACTGTCGCCGCCCACCCACTGGCTGAAGAAGGCGTTCCACGAGCCGAGCGTCGCCTCGCCGACCACCGCTACGGGGTCGGCAAGCAGCGCGTCGAAGCCCGTGGTCGCATCGTCGGTCCGTGGCGCGTAGAAATACACCACGACGACGAGGAACTCGACGATGGCGAGCAGGAAGTGTGGCGTCCACGTGCGTACGGTCTGACCGCGATTCTCGATGCGGTCTCTCAGTGCCGTTCGTGGGTCGAACCAGAGACCGCGCTCGATGAGCAGTCGATGGTCGGCGAGCAGGACGAGCGCGCCGAGCCACGTCACGAGATAGACGAGAACGTTCTCCTTGGTGGTGAACGCGAGCGCGAGCGCGAGGACGCCTGCGTGGACGTATCGAGCTCTGTGTGTATCGAGCGCGCGGACGAAGAACCCGAGCGAGAACAGCATGAACGCCGCCAGCGGCAGGTCGCTACGCATGAACCGCGAGTAGTAGAGCAAGACGGGGTTCACGGCGAGAAGCAGGGCGAACGCGACCGTTTCGGCTCCGGAAAGCCGCTTCCGAAAGAGCAGCGCCGCCAGCGGCAGCACCGCTCCGAGCAGCGCCACCACCAGCCGCATCGTGAAGTCGTTCGCCCCCACTAGTTCGAAGACGAACCGGTTCACCTGTTGAAGGAACGGACCGTGAATGATGGGCTGGTATTCGAACGTGCCGGTGTCGGCGTAATTCAGGATCCAGTAGGCGACGCGCGCCTCGTCCCAGTGGGCGATACGGTCGCCGAGGAAGGCGATGCGGGCGACGAGTCCGAAGAGGGCGATGGCGACGACGGCAAGCGTGACACGGCGGCCGCGCCCGGCGATGCCGTCGGTCGATACCATATCGGTGAGGATTGCGGCGCGGTTAGGAGCGTTTCGTTTGCGCTCGCGGAGCGGTAGGCCTTTGGCGCGCGCTCTGTATCCGCAGGTATGCCCAGTTTGGGATTGGTGGTCGCGCAGTTCTACGGGGAACTGGCGGCCGAGATGGAGCAGCACGCACGCGATGCCGCCGCCGAGCGCGGGGCCGAGGTCGCCGAAATAATTCCAGTGCCCGGCGCGTACGACACGCCGCTGGCGGCCGACCGCCTCGCCCGACAGGAGGGAATCGACGCCGTCGCGGCCCTCGGTGCAATCGTTTCTGGAGATACGGACCACGACCACGTCATCGCCAACGCGGCCGCACAAGGGCTGACCGACGTGAGCCTCGACCGCGACAAACCGGTGGCCTTCGGCGTTCTCGGCCCCGGCATGAGCGGCGCGGAGGCGCGCGAGCGCGTCGAGTACGGTGCGCGCGCCGTCGAGAGCGCGCTCGACCAACTGGAGGCGCTGGCATGAACACGGTCGCAACAAAGTTGTTCCCTGTCTTCGAGCGGGCAGCGCCCGCTCGAATGGTCCGTGGAACTCCGAGGGAGTTCCACGCTACTCACGGCGACCACGGGTGGTCGCCATGAACTTCGCCGAGCGCGTCGAGCGCGTCGAGCCGAGCGCGACGCTCGCCATCAGTACGCTCGCGGGCGAACTCGAAGCCGAGGGTGCGGACGTCGTCGATCTGAGCGTCGGCGAACCCGACTTCCCCACGCCCGAGAACATCGTCGAAGCCGGCAAGGACGCGATGGACGCCGGCCACACGGGCTACACCGCCTCCAATGGCATCGCCGAACTCCGTGAGGCAATCGCCGCGAAACTCGACGCCGACGGACTCGACTACTCGCCGGAGGAGATCATCGTCACGCCGGGCGGCAAGCAGGCCCTCTTCGAGACGTTCCAGACGCTCATCGACGACGGTGACGAAGTGTGCTTGCTCGACCCCGCGTGGGTATCCTACGAGGCGATGGCGAAACTCGCCGGTGGGTCGCTCTCGCGGGTGGACCTCGCGACCCACGACTTCCAGCTCGAACCCGCACTGGACGACCTCGCCGAGAGCGTATCGGACGAAACGGAGCTACTGGTGGTGAACTCGCCGTCGAACCCCACCGGTGCCGTCTACTCGGATGCGGCAGTTGAGGGAGTCCGCGACCTCGCGGTCGACCACGATATGACTGTGATTTCCGACGAAATCTACAAGGAGATCACCTACGGCGTTGAGCCGACGAGTCTCGGAACCGTGGAGGGGATGGCCGAGCGCACGGTCACGATCAACGGCTTCTCGAAGGCCTACTCGATGACCGGCTGGCGGCTCGGCTATCTCGCCGCACCCGACGAACTCGTTTCACAGGCCAGCAAACTCCAGTCCCATTCGGTGTCGAATGCAACGAACTTCGTCCAGCACGCCGGCATCGAAGCGCTCGAAAACACCGACCGCGCGGTCGTCCAGATGACCGAGGCCTTCGAGGAGCGCCGCGACCTACTGGCCGAGTTGCTGGCCGACCACGGTATCGAGGTCTCGAAGCCGGAGGGAGCGTTCTACATGATGGTTCCAGTGGATGAAGACGACCAGCAGTGGTGTGAGGAGGCCATCGAGGAGGCCCACGTCGCGACGGTTCCGGGCAGCGCGTTCGGCACGCCCGGCTACGCCCGGTTTTCGTATGCGAACAGCCAAGA
>CAZJHA010000229.1:0-2026 GCA_964545755.1 uncultured Halobacteriales archaeon
GACCACGCCGCCCGGAGGAGATTCATCTGGTCTTCGAGGCGTTCGACGCGCTCGTCCTGTGGTACGCCGAAGGCCTCGAACTCGTCGGGGTTCGACCCGATGGCGAGTCCGAGCGTCAACCGGTCGTCCGAGAGCAAATCGACCGTCGCTGCGTCCTCGGCCAGTCGCACACCGTCGTACAGCGGCGCGAGCGCGATGCATGTCCCGATTTCGATTTCTGAGGTCCGGGCCGCGAGCGCTCCCAGCGTGGGCATCGTCCCCGAGAGGTAGCCGTCCTCGGCGAAGTGGTGCTCAGAGACCCACGCGCTGTCCAGCCCGGCGTCGTCGATGGCCTGCCCGAGCGTGAGTATCTCGTCGTAGATGTCGCCCATCGAGCGGTCGTCGTCGGGTCGCCGCTGACCGGTGAACAGTCCCGTGCCGAGTTGCATACCTCGTCTGCGGTACCCGATATGAAAACCCTATCCCACAAGCGAGCATCGACGACGCCGGTCGATGGGTGCCGTGGGAGTTCGCTGCCCGATTCAGTAGCCGATGCGGGTGATCTCCTCGACCGGCCACTGAGAGAGGGTTTCGACACCGTTCTCGCGGACGACGACCATCTCCTCGACCCGAACCCCCTGACGGTCGGCCGGCTCCATCGTCTCGACGGCCATCGTCATCCCCTCCTCGATTTCGATTGGGTGATCGGGCGAGAGACCCCGCCAGATGAGGGGAATTTCGTACAGTTGGAGTCCGAGTCCGTGCGCCCAGTGATTGGTGGTCAGCTGCCAGTGCTCGTCGGCGTCGTACCAGTCGGCGTGTTCGCCCGCCATATCCGGGAATCCCTGACAGATGTCATCGGTGGTCGCGCCCGGCTCTATCCGGGAGAGCACGTCGTAGAGGTTGTCCCGGGCGGTCTCGTAGGCGTCTTTCTGGGCCGGTGTGGGTTCGCCCATCGAGAAGGTCCGATAGTAACACGACCGGTAGCCGAGATAGCCGATGTTGTAGAAGTCCGCATAGACGATGTCGCCCGGTCGAATCATCCGGTCGGTGGTATTGGCCTGATGTTTCGGCCACGTGTTGGGACCACTGGTGACGTAGCCTCCCTGTGCAGTTGCGCCGTGTCGCCAGAGTTCGCCCACGGCGTCGCCCCAGACCTCCGATTCGCGCTTGCCGGGCCGTGCGGACTCGGTAATCTTCTGGAAGCCCGCCTCGCAGATGGCCGCCACCATCCGCAGACACTCGATCTCGTCTCTCGTTTTCACTTTCCGCGCGTCGTGCATCAGGTCGACGCACTCCTTCGTTCGGACCTCGATACCGTTCGCCTCGAAGGCCTCGATGAGTCCCGTGTTGCCGACGTCGAGACCCATCGGTTCCTTGTCGACGCCGTACTCGGCCATCGCCTCGCAGACGAGTGCGGCCATCTTCCCGGTGAGAAACTCGCGTGCCGAATCGCGGCCCGACGCGCGCGGGACGTTGCCTAACCCCGGCGCTGCATAGCGAACGTCGTCGAGCCACGGACAGTTGAACCGCTGGTTCGCGGCGTGGTCGGCGGTGTCCCAGTGGACCACGTCGCCGTTCTCGGTCACCAATGTGTAGTGGTCCGCCCCGCTCCCGCCGGTCATGGCGAGACCAGTCACATACCTGATGTTCGGGTCCGAAACCAGCAGCATCGAGCCGAGGTCGGAGTCCTGGAGCCGCTCCAGCGCTTTCTCGTAGCGCTCCTCGCGCAGCCGTGTGACGTCGATGCGCTCCTCCCAATCGACCGCCTGCGTTCCCCGGGTTCCCTCCATGAAATCGCGTTCGTACATGGTCGGACTGTCTGCCAGACCGCGCATAAATCCTATTGTTATACGACACCGTACCCCACGGTTCCGAAAGTCACGTGATTTTATCACACGAGCCATCGAACTCCGAGCGGGATGTACAAGCACGTCGCACTACTCGTCCGCAAAGACGGGATGAGCCACGGGGAGTTCCGCGAGCATTGGGAGAACACCCACTCCCCGTTGGCAAAGGACATCGAGGGCGTCGTTCGCTACCACAC
>CAZJHA010000229.1:2126-3294 GCA_964545755.1 uncultured Halobacteriales archaeon
GAGGACGTCGACGACTTCCTCGCCATCGACCAGCGGCCACGGTTCATCGGCGAGGAGAAAGTCTGGAAGAACGACATCGGCGACGTCGAGGGCTACTGAGAATGGCCGCCGCGGATTACGAGACACAGGTTCGGGAGGCCTATCCCGAACTCGACTGCATCGGGAGCGACGACCTCCGCGAGCGCGTGGTCGAGGCGTGGGGGTTAGGACTCGAACGCGGCGGCTGGCAGGACATCGCGGACATCCCGTATGCGTGGAACGTCCACGACATCACGAACGTCGAGCACGTCCGCGGCGTGACGAAGATCGCCCTCGAATCGGCGAAAGTTCAGCGCGACTTTCACGACGCCGACCCCGACATCGACGTCGTCGTCGCGGCGTGTCTGCTCCACGACGTCGGCAAATGCTACGAGTACGTCGACCACGTGGATGCCGAACTGCTCACCGGCACCGACCGCGAGCGCTACGCAACCGCCGAGATACCCCACTCGCTGTCGGGCTACGCGCTCGCCCACGAGGTCGGCGTTCCCATTGCTGTGCAGCGCGCGATTCCGCACTTCCTCGGCGAGGTACCTAAACGCACGCTGGAGGCCGAGCTGGTCAAGAGCGCGAACTCGGCCTCCTCGAATGCCATCACCCAGTCCGCGATGGGCATCTCCCTCAAGGAGTGGGTCGCACAGTACAGTCAGACGAGCTGAGTTTGTGGGCCCTCAGAGCGGGTCGAGACCGTTCTCCTCGCGGAGTACGTCGATATACCTGCGAAGCCCGTTTCGAGGTCGTATTCGACGTCGTAGCCCGTGTCTTCCTGAAAGGCAGTCATATCGAGACGCTGGGTCCACGGCAGTTCGCCCTCGTCGCTCACCTCGATATCGGCGTCGGGCACGATCTCTCGAACCGTGTCGGCGGCTTCCTGGATGGTGGCGAGTTCGCCCCGGACGTTGTACACACGCTGGGAGAGGTCGTCTTCAGGGGTGAACGTCGCCAACCGGAAGGCGTGGGCGATGTCCTCGACGTGCTGCCAGTCGATCTCTTGGTCGCCGTATTCCACCGAAACGGACTCGCCGAGGGCGGGTTTCTCGATGATGTTTGCGAGAAAGGCCGACCCACCGGTTTCGCGATAGGGCCCGTACGCGACCGTGGGCCGAATCGCCACGTGGTCGACGCCGTA
>CAZJHA010000230.1:0-3282 GCA_964545755.1 uncultured Halobacteriales archaeon
CGGCCTCGTCGATGCGTTCTTCGACGACCTCCAACTCCTCGAAGGCGTCCTCCTTCTTCGCATCGAAGGCCGCCACGCCGGCGATCTCGTCGACGATCTCCCGGCGCTCGCCGGCGGTCATGTTGATGATTCCTGTCACGTCGCCCTGCATCACGACGTTGTACCCCTCGGGTGTGACACCCGCTTGGGCAAGCAAATCCTGGATGTCCGAGAGGTTGACCGAGCGACCGTTGAGGTAGTAATAGGAGTAGTAGTTGTCCTCGGTCTGCTTGACCCGGCGCTTGATGGTGATCTCTTCGACATCGCCGACGTCCTCGGAGCCGGCAGCGTTCTCGATTTCCGCCCGCATGAGCGTCTCGTCCGTGTTGTCGAGCACCACCTTGACGCTCGCCTCTCGTACTCCACCCGGCTCCCCGCCCTCCTCGTGACCGGGGTTGTAGATGAGGTCGGTGAGCTTTCTGGCCCGAATCCCGCGCGTGCGGGCGAGACCCAGACAGAACAGGATGGCGTCGATGATGTTCGATTTACCGGAGCCGTTCGGGCCGCTCACGGTGGTGAAATCCTCGTAGAAGGGGATTCGTGTCTTCCGGCCGAAACTCTTGAAGTTCTCTAGGACGAGCGTTTTGATGTGCATGAGGGTGCTCGTGGGTGGCCTACGCGACGATGATGTCGTCGGCCTCCGATGAATCGCTATCTACAGAATCGTCCTCGGCCGGGTTAGCTTCTTCGTTTGCGGCCGATTCGTCGCCTTCGTCCTCGGCGATGGAGCCGACGCCGGCCTCGATGTATTCCCCTGTGGATTCGTCCTCGAACTCTGCGAGGCGTGATTTCGTCTCCATCAACTCCTCGGTGAGTCCCGAGACGGAGGCTTCGAGTTCTTCGACGCGCGATTCGAGTTCCTCGACGCGATTGCCGCTCATGGGCGATGGCGGCGTCCCGAGTTGATAAACGTGCGTCAGACAATCATATATGATCTGGTGTTTGTATGTGACCAGTTCGTCACAGACGCGCGGTCAGCCAGTCGGGAACGTCGGGACTCGATAGTTCCTCCCTCGGAACGAGCCGTGTATCCTGCCACGTGACGTACAGCGAGTGAGGAACGTAGAAATCGGTGCCCGACTGGTGGAGACCCACGCCGTCGCCGTCGACCATCCTAACGTGGAAATACTCCTTCCGATGGCGGTCGTACAGCACGCTGTCGGCGTCGAGGTCGTCGATCTCCGGTGGGTGGTCCGCGCCCGACATGGCCGACGATTCATCCGGGAATCACCTAATCGTTGGCCCGGTTCGTCACCGGTGCTGAAGTGCCCTCGTCCCGGTACGTTTTAGCGGTCGAAGACGAACGTGCGGTAATGAGCGCCAGCGCCGTCAGTGCCAGCGACCACCGCGTCGTCATCGGGCTGGAGGTCCACGTCCAGCTCGAAACCGAGAGCAAGATATTCTGTGGCTGTGCGACCGACTTCGAGGACAGCGAACCGAACTCCCATACGTGTCCGACCTGTCTCGGCCTGCCGGGCGCACTCCCGACGCTGAACGAGGCGGCCGTCGAGGGTGCGCTCAAACTCGCGGCGGCCATCGACGCTGACGTGCCCGAGGAAACCCGTTTCCACCGGAAGAACTACTACTATCCCGACCTCCCGAAGAACTTTCAAATCACGCAGTACGACTCGCCGATCTGTCAGGACGGCGAACTCACAGTGACAGTCGAAGACGATGAACGCACTATCGCCATCGAACGCGCCCATCTGGAGGAAGACCCCGGCAGCCTCCAGCACGCCGGCGGGGGCGGCGGCATCGATAGTGCAGAGTACACCCGCGTGGACTACAACCGCGCGGGCGTGCCGCTGATGGAGATCGTCACCGAACCCGATTTCAGAAGCCCCGACGAGGTCCGTGCCTTCCTCGCCAAACTGGAGGAGGTGCTCGAGTATCTCGGGGTCTTCGACAGTAGTAGAGATGGGTCGCTGCGCATCGACGCGAACATCTCGCTCGTCCCAGAGACGGAAGTCGACGCCGACGGCGCGATTGGAGCCGAAGCGCTCGCGGCGGCCAACCGCACGGAAGTGAAGAACATCTCCAGTCACAAGGGAGCAGAACAGGCCCTCGCCTACGAGGTCACTCGCCAGCGAAACGCCATTCAGCGCGAGAGGACTGTGGAACAGGAGACCCGCCACTGGGACGAATCGCGTGGCGTAACGGTCTCGATGCGCTCGAAGGAGGAGGAGAAGGACTATCGATATTTCCCCGAGACCGACCTCCCTGTGCTCCGCGTCAGCGACTGGGCCGACGAGGTGGACATCCCCGAACTCCCCGACGCCCGCCGCGAGCGCTTCGCCGACGAATACGGACTGAGTTCGTCCGAAGCCAGAAAGCTCACCTCCACCCGCGAGGTCGCGGACTTCTACGAGCAGGTCGCCGACCGGTTCGACCCCGACGTGGCGGCGTCGTGGGTCGCCGACACACTGTTGGGCGAACTCAACTACCGCGACATGGCCATTGCGGACGTCGAGGCCCGGCTCGACGAGTTCCTGCACCTCATCGAACTCGCCGAAACGGACGAAATCACCGAGAAGAACGCCGAGGAGGTCGTGCTGCGCGCGATGCTCGACGAGGGGCTATCGCCGGAGGAGGTGGTCGAGCGCGAGGAACTCGGCACCACCGACGAAGACGAGATCGAGAGCGCTGTCGCGGCGGCCATCGAGGAGAACCCCGACGCCGTCGAGGATTACCATGCGGGCGAAGAGGGCGCGCTCAACTTCCTCGTCGGACAGGTCATGCAAGCCACCGGAGGCAGCGCCGACCCCGGAACGGTGAATCGGATGCTCCGGGCGGAACTCGACAGCTAACTGCCACTTGCGGGTCGCCGAACAGCCGGTACACATTTGTGCGTTACTGCGTACTGTCGAGGTACGATGAGCAACGATGACACCGAGCACGCCGGCGAATTCGAGGGATATGGGGGCCGTCACGTGCCCGAACCGCTCGAAGAGCCACTGGAGGAACTCGCCGACGCGTTCGACGAAATCGCCACGACCGAGGAGTTCCGCGGGGAATTCCGCTCGATTCTCGAAAACTTCGCGGGCCGACCGACGCCGCTCTTTCACGCCGAACGCCTCTCGGAGCGCTACGGAGCCGAGGTCTACCTCAAGCGCGAGGACCTCCTGCACGGTGGCGCGCACAAGATCAACAACGCCGTCGGGCAGGCGTTGCTCGCCGAGCAGGCGGGAAAATCCCGACTCATCGCCGAGACCGGCGCGGGCCAGCACGGCACCGCGACCGCGA
>CAZJHA010000231.1:0-3256 GCA_964545755.1 uncultured Halobacteriales archaeon
CGGTCCTCGAACTGGGCCATGTAGCCCGACAGCGAGATGTAGTGGCGACCCTCGCCCATCCCGCTCGTCACCGTCCCATCAAGTTCGACAGTCGTGTGCTCCTCGAACAGGCGTCGGTAGTCGGCGTACTCGGCCCGCAGCGCGCGCTCGCCGGTCTCGGTCACCACGACCCACTGGCCGTCGGCGACGGTCTCACGGGCGAGGAGTCCGGCATCGTCGAGGTGCTGGAGGCGTCTGGAGGCGGTCTGGTTCGAAGCGTCGAGGTCGGTCGCGAGGGCCGCACAGGAGACCTTCGTCTCGCCGTCGAGCGCGCCATCGAGCGCGAGCAGCTTGAGGGTGGCGAGTTCGTCGTTTCCAACTGTGCCCTCGGTTGCCATCGACATGATTCGATACAACGACCCGCCCCGCATAAGCGTATCGAATATGGAATGAATACCAAAAACGTGATTGCGGTTCGTCGGTCGGGTGTCATCACGGAGTCCGAGCGGGTGACGGTAAACTCCTCGGCTTTCGGCAACGAGGCATCTACTCGAACCCAACACGCATTTAGCGGGAGCCACGGAAGCGGAGACATGTTCCTCTCCCTTCGCACCGAGGTCGCCGGGGCGCTGTCGGACGCGCTCTCGGCGCTCGATGTCGAAACCACGGGCCTCGGCATCGAGGAACCGCCCGAGAGCGTCGATGCCGTGCTCGCCTCCAGCGTGGCCTTCCGGCTGGCTGCGGAGGTGGGCGCGCCGCCGCCACAGTTGGCCGGTGACCTCACCGAGGCAATCGATCCATCGGCGTACGACTACATCGAGTCGGTCTCGCAGGCCGGCCCGTACGTCAACTTCCATCCCTCCCAAGCCTACTACGACGCCACCCTGCAAGCAGCCAGCGAGGAGGAGTTCGGCCGACTCGACGAGAAGGACGAAACCGTAGTCGTCGAACACACGAGCGCGAACCCCACTGGTCCTGTCCACGTCGGCCGGGCGCGCAATCCCATCATCGGCGATGCGCTCGCGAACGTCCTCGACTTCGCCGGATACGAGGTGTCGCGGCACTACTACGTCAACGATGCCGGCCGGCAGATGGCCGTGTTCACGTGGGCCTACGAGACCTTCGAGGAGAGCGACCTGCCCGAACCGGCACGCGAGCGGGGCGATTACGACCTCGTGCGCTACTACCGCAAGGGCAACGAGTTCTTGGAGAGTGCAAGCGAGAGCGAACGCGAGAACGCCGAAGCGGAAATCCGTTCGGTTCTCAAAGGGTTAGAGGAAGGCGACGAGGCGACCTACGAGCGGGTGGAGGAGGTCGTCGACGGTGTGCTCTCGGGGATGCGCGAATCGCTCGCGCGCCTGCCCGTCGAGTTCGACGAGTTCGTCAAGGAGACCCGATTCATCCGCGACGGGAGCACCGAGGACCTCGTTGCGCGCCTCAAAGACACTGACTATGCAACGTACGAGGAGGATGCGTGGCAGCTCGACCTGCCGAGCTTCGAGAAGAACCTCGTCTTCCTCCGTTCGGATGGAACGAGCCTCTACACCACCCGCGATCTGGCCCACCACGAGTGGAAGTTCGACAACTTCGACCGCGCCGTCACCGTACTGGGCGAAGACCACAAGCTCCAAGCCGAACAGCTCCGCGAAACCCTCGATGTTCTCGGCAACGATACCGACAAACTCGATTCGGTGTACTACTCGTGGATAAACCTCCCCGAGGGTGGGATGAGCACCCGACAGGGCACCGGCGTCGACCTGGACGACCTGCTCGACGAATCCATCGCACGCGCCCGCGAGGAGGTCGAATCACGGCTCGATTCGCGCATCCGCGACGACGAACTCGACGAGGAGGACGTGGAACGCATCGCCCACCAAGTGGGCATCGGCGCGGTGCGCTACGACATCGTGGCGAAACAGCCCGCGAAGTCCATCACCTTCGAGTGGGAGCGCGCGCTCGATTTCGAGGCACAGAGCGCCCCCTATGTGCAGTACGTCCACGCACGGACCTGTGGGATTCTCGGCGAGGCCCAACACGCCTCGGAGAGTCGAGCAGTCCCACCGCGAGAAGATGCTGCCGACGGCGTTCCAGAAACCGTCGATACAACCCACCTCACGACCGACGAGGAGCGCGAACTGCTGGAGGTGATCGCCCGGTTCCCGGCGGTCGTCGAGCGCGCGGCCGACGAACTCGCGCCCCACGTGGTGGCGACCTACACCCGCACGTTCGCCGAGGCGTTCAACGCCTTCTATCGAGAATGTCCAGTGTTATCAGCCGACGACGAGGTGCGCACACAGCGCCTCGCGCTCGTGGCCGCTGCCCGGCAAACAGTGGCGAACGCCCTCGGTCTGTTGGGCGTCGCTGCCCCCGAGTCGATGTAATCAGCCGCTTCCGTCCCGGTCGAGCATGCCTGAGAGGCGGCCAACGATGGTCGAGTCGGCCGTATCGGGTTCGTCCGAGCGACTCACGAGGTCGCTGTCGGCGAAACTCCCAGTGCCGGGGTCGCCGCGCTCTACGAGCGTCGCCGCGAGGCGCTCGTAGGCGTCGGCAGCGTAGCTTTCCGGAACTGTTTCGACGAGCGGCTCGTCGCCAACGGCGTCGGTTTCCGGCACGACCGCCAGCATCTCGACGCCGAGTTCGTCGGCAAGCATCGAGACATCGGTCTCCTCGCCGGCGTGGGTCAGGACTGCGCCGACGACCGTCCCGCCAGCGTGGGCGGCGAAGTGGATGGTCTTTTTCGCATCGGCGATGGCCACCGGGTCGGGCGTCGTCACCACGACCACGCCGTCGGCGACGCCGAGCGGAACGGCGCTCTCGTGGCTCAGCCCCGCGCCGGTGTCACAGAGCACGAAATCGGCCGCGTCGGCGAGCGAGCCCAATACCCCGCTGAGGTCGCCGGGGTCGGCGTCGACGAACGCATCGAGCGAGCGCGACCCCGGCACGGCGACGAGATGTGGTTCCTCGTCGGGTGGCGAACGCGTCGGCGACCCATCTCTAGGAAGCCAGACGAGCGCCTCGCGGAGGGCGGCCTCGCCCGCGAGCACGTCGTGCAGGGTCGGCCCGAATGGGAGGTCGACCATCGCGCCGAGGTTCGCCATCGCGAGGTCCGCATCGACGACGACCGTGTCGTGGCCCGCCGCGCGGAGTGCCGCGCCGAGGTTCACAGTAGAGGTGGTCTTGCCGACGCCGCCCTTGCCGCCCGCGAGCGCATAGACGTGGCCGGTCATGGCTGTTCTAACCACGAGCGGCTACATAAAACTGCCCGCAAGGTCCGGAC
>CAZJHA010000232.1:0-3244 GCA_964545755.1 uncultured Halobacteriales archaeon
ACGTCTCGAATGTCCTCGAAGCCGTGGGTCAACATGAGAAGGCGTTCGAGGGCCAGCCCCCACGCCATCACGTCACAGTCCACACCCAGCGGGTCGAGCATCTCCGGGCGAAAGAGTCCGGAGTTGCCGATCTCGACGAGTTCACCGGTCGTCGGGTGTTCGCCGAACAGCTCGAAACTCGGCTCCGTGTAGGGGTTGTAGGTGGGTTTGAACTCCAAGTCCGTGATGCCGAACTGCTCGTAGAACTCGGTGAACGTTCCCATCAGGTCTCGTACCGAGAGGTCCTCGGCCATCACCAGCCCCTCGATCTGGAAGAATTCGAGCAGGTGGGTCGCATCGAGGGTGTCGTTGCGATAGACCTTCTCGACGCTGAACAACCGTTGTGGCGGCTCCAGTTCCCCAGTCGCGACCCCCGAAAGATAGCGTGCCGACAGCGAGGTGGTGTGTCCGCGCAGCGAGAGCCTGCGGGCGACGTCCGGAGACCACGGCGAGTGATAGCCGTCGCCGTCCTCGCCGACCCCTTCACGGTGGGCGTGTTCGACGCCCGCGACCAGTTCCTCGGGGAGGTCGTCGATTGCGTCGGGCACGGAGAGCGTGAACTGGTCCCAGTGAGTTCTCGCGGGATGGTCCTGTGGCATGAACAGACAGTCGTTGATCCAAAACTCCGCGTCGGCGTGCGGGCCGTCCATCTCTTCGAATCCCATCCCGACGAGCACGTCCGTCACGCGCTCTGCTGTCCGCCGGAGCGGGTGGATACGCCCACCCTGTGCGCGCTCGGCGTCGGCTGCGACGTTGTACGCGCCGAACTCGGCGTCGCGCCACTCGCCGGTCGTGAGCATCTCGGGCGTGAGCTGCCCCACGGTATCGGCCGCCTCGACGCCCTCCATCAGCGCAGTGACGCCCGCATCGGTGAGTGTAACGTCGCGGACGGTATGCTCCTCGCGTTCGAGGAGATTACGACTACCGAGCCGGTCGAGCACCGATTCGTCATCGATGGGTTCGCCGTCGGCGAGCGCCGAAAGCGCCAGTCGCTCGGGGTCCTCTTCCGGATTCACATCGGGGTTGACCGAGACCTGTCCGCTCTCGATTGTTCCGTAGTTCTTCCTGGAGAAGTTCGAAAGCGCGATGTCGACCTGCGGGCCGTCGAGGTCGGATCCCTCGATGGCGCTGCCGAGGTCGGTCTCGCCGCCAGCCTCGGCGACGCTCTCGTGGAGTTCGATTTCGGGCAGCTCCGACCGGTCGTACTCGCGGCCCTCGTCGGTGAGCGCCGCGTCGGTCTCGACGCGCTCGGAGAGGTCGACGAACCCCTCCGCTTCGAGGGCGAAGGCCGCACCGCTCACCGTCGGCTGCGGCAGGCCGGTTGTCGCGGCCAGTTGTTCGATGGACTGTGCCTCGTTCGCGCTCGCGGCTTCGAGCACCGCGACCTGTGGTTCGGGAAGTTTCATGTCGTGGATACCGAGGGTCGCTCAACTAACGGTTCCGACTCGGAGCCGAGGGGTTCGGCCACCGCGGCGTCCACCCTCCTCAGACCGCGAAGAAAAAGTGAACGCCGAACCCTGTGCCGATGGTTCGTGGCCGGTCTCCACATCGGTCGCAACGAGGGTCAGCAACCATGCCACCGACTGGCGCATTCGCCGGCAAAAGCCTTGCGGGTCGAAGCCTCGGCGCGGCGATGTCCTACCGAAGAGCTAACATCGTCGAACGAGAGGCTTCGGACGACGGATGTCACCGAAACGCATTGCCAGTGAACGAGCCGACGACGCGGAGATCGAAAACCAGCTGGCCGTCGTCACCGAGCGTGCGGCGATGGACCGCCAGCGCATCGACGAGATCGAGAGCGTGCTCGATGCCGACCGCGAGACGCTCGTCGAGCGAACACCGCTCGACGACCCACCCGGTACCGTGGTCGACGACCGCGAGACGTGGGACGAAGCCATCGACGAACTCGCCGCGACGGGTGCAACGTCGATGGCCGACGCGATGACGACGAAGGTCGATACCCTCGGCGAACGGGCCGAACGGGGGTATCCGTCGCTGTTGCGCCTGCGCTTTCGCCCCGAGGAACCCTTCGAGTTCGTGCCGGGCCAGTACGCACGCATCAGCTACGAAGAGGAGGAGCCGCGTGTGTACTCGATTGCGAGTTCGCCCAACCGCGAGGAACTCGAACTCTGCATCCGGCGCGTTCCGGATGGGGAGCTGACGCCGAACCTCTGTGATCGGACTGTGGAGGGTGACGAGCTGTTCGTCCGCGGCCCCTACGGTGACGAGTTCATGCTCCAGGACCCCTCCGAGCGCGACCTCGTCTTCATCGCCACCGGCACGGGCGCGGCACCATTCAAAAGCATGATAGAGTACACCTTCGAGGAGGGCCGCGACGAGTTCGAGGGTCGAGAACGCGACGTCTGGCTCGTGGTGGGTTCGTCGTGGGCCGACGACCTCCCCTACCGCGAGGAATTTCTCGAACTCGCCGACGAAAACTCGAATTTCCATCCCGTGTTCACCTGTAGCCGCGAGGAGTACCTCGGCGACTGGGACGGCGAGACCGAGTACGTCCAGCATACCCTCTTGAAGTATCTCGACCCCGACTGCGTCGACACCGATTCCCTCCCGCCCGACATCGCCGAGTTCGTCGGCGGCGAGACGAAGACCGACATCGAGGCACGCATCGACCCGAAAAACGCCGAAGTGTACGTCTGTGGCATCGGGGAGATGTGCGAAAGCGTCCGGGAGGTCATCGAACCGCTCGGCGTGTCCGACCTCTACTACGAAGAAGAGAGCTACGGGTGAGACGAGCGGGAGGACTCTCGTTCTCGCGGTGGCGCGATGAGTCCGGCCGCAGGCCGGAGAACGCGAGTGGTCTGTGCGAGCATGGCGAGCGCAGACTCATCAGAGCGAAGCTCTGACGGCGGATGAGCGAGTGAGTGAAACGAGCGAACGAATCCGGTTGGGGAGGGTGTGGCCGTCGCGATACGGTGGCGAGAAACCGCTAGTGAAGTGATTCGCCATCCACGTCGAGGTCGATGTCGAGACCGTCGAGGACCTCCTTTGCCTCCTCGCGTTTCTCCTGATGGTCTTCGAGGAACTCCCGCATCAGTTCCGCAGCCTGCTCTTTGCACCCGCCACAGAGGCGCTCGCCATTGGTACACTCCTCGTAGACACGGATGGCGAACTCGTCGTCATCGGCGGCGAGCAGGTAGTTGTAGAGTTCGTAGACGGGACAGTCGTCGGCCCGGCCGCCGAGTTC
>CAZJHA010000233.1:0-3242 GCA_964545755.1 uncultured Halobacteriales archaeon
CGACCCCTACGAAATCCTGGTCTCGGAGGTGATGAGCCAGCAGACCCAGCTCGACCGCGTAGTGGCTGCGTTCGCTGATTTTATCGAGCGCTGGCCGGATGTCGAGCGCCTCGCGGCCGCCGAGCGCTCGGCAGTCGTGGGTTTCTGGAGCGACCACAGTCTCGGCTACAACAACCGAGCACGCTACCTCCACGAGGCCGCCGGCCAAGTAATCGAGGAGTTCGGCGGCGAGTTTCCCGACGACCCCGACGAGTTACAGGAGCTGCAGGGCGTCGGTCCCTACACCGCGAACGCGGTGGCGAGTTTCGCCTTCGACAACGGGAACGCCGTCGTTGACACCAATGTGAAGCGTGTGCTCTACCGGGCCTTCGACGTGCCCGATGAGGATACGGTCTTCGAGGAAGCGGCCGACGAACTCATGCCTGCCGGCGAATCCCGCACGTGGAACAACGCCCTCATGGAACTCGGGGGCGTGGCGTGTACGAAAGTGCCCGCCTGCGACGAGGAGTCCTGCCCGTGGCGCGCATGGTGTGGGGCCTACGCGACCGGTGATTTCAGCGCGCCCGACGTGCCCACCCAATCGCCGTTCGAGGGGAGTCGTCGGCAGTTCCGCGGGCGCATCGTTCGCGTGCTCGGCGAGTACGACGAACTGGCCCTGCCGGAGCTCGGTCCCAGAGTCCGTGTCGATTACACCCCGAATGGCGAGCATGGTCGCGAGTGGCTTCGCGGGCTACTCGCCGACCTCGAAGACGACGGACTGGTCGCGCTCGACACCGACGGCGAGACGACCGTCCGACTGCGCCGCTGAGCACTCGCCGACCGCCGGGGCTTTACCTGCCGCTCTCCCAGCACGGCCATGCCAGACCGCCCACGGGTCGTCGCGCTATCCGGCAGCCTTCGGGACGCCAGCTACACCCGACTCGCGCTCGACATCGCGCTCGCCGAGGCCGAGGAGATGGGCGCGAGCACCGACCTCGTCGACCTCCGCGACCTCGACCTCTCGGTGTTCGACGCCGACGCGCGCGACGCCGGCGACGCGCTCGCACTCAAAGAACGGATTCGGGCGGCCGACAGCGTGCTTCTCGGAACGCCCTCCTATCACGGGTCGTACTCCTCAGTTCTGAAGACCGCGCTCGATTACTGCGGATTCGACGAGTTCGAGAACACCACTGTCGGACTGCTGTCGGTCTCGGGCGGGGCCTTTCCCATCACGCCGCTCGACCACCTTCGGTCCGTGGCGCGGGCACTCAACGCGTGGGTCATCCCGCATCAGGCCGCCGTTCCGCGGGTCAGCGACAGGTTCGAGAACGGCGAACTCGTCGACGAGAGTTCCCGTGAGCGCGTGGCGACGCTCGGCCGGCGGGCCGTCGAGTACGCGACCATCGAACCCGACCCGCCGTGTTTCGAGAGCACACAGAACGTCGGCGCTGACGACTGAATCCTGTATTTAGAGGATGAGAGAGATGATGGCGAGCACGACGAAGACGATGATGAGGATGCGAGCGATTCCTGCGGAGAGACCCGCGATTCCCTGCGCGCCGGCGAGATAGGCGATGATGGCGAGCACGATGAAGACGACCGCGAGATAGAGGAAATCGCCAGAGAACTGCAGCGCCGTGCCGGTGAGGGCAAGGGCATTCATCGGCGACGCTCCCGGACGGCTATGGCCGGTCGTGGGCAATGACGACTGGAGGATGATTCGAACATCACGTACATACTTATCCGACCCGAACCTTACGATATGGCTTGCACTCGACGGGTAGTTAAAACCAACCGGCCGGACCGGACACAGCGCTTGCCGCCAAGCGGTGGGTTTCGAAGGGCTTAACAGCGATTGCGCGGAAGGGTGGATAACTCGCTGGGAACCGGGCACCGGCGGGCACCTGTCTGTACCACACGGCAGGTCGGTATGTGGCCACCGTGGCCCAACGGGTCACGACGAGGCGGCTTCGCCGCCGGAGGGCTGAACCACCAACGCCCGCAGACAACCATGGCACGAAGCTTCTACGCACACGTCGGCGACGCGTGGCACGATGCGGACAACGACAAACACGCTGAACTCCAGTGGCGACGACTCCAGGAGTGGCGCGAACAGGGAGCCATCGAGCGCATCGACCGGCCCACCCGCTTGGACCGGGCGCGTTCGCTCGGCTACAAGGCCAAACAGGGCGTCGTCCTCGCCCGCATTGCGGTTCGGAAGGGCACCGCTCGTAAGGAGCGCCACACGGCCGGCCGACGGACGAAACGACAGGGTGTCAACCGCGTCACCCGAACGAAATCCAACCAGCGCATCGCCGAGGAGCGCTCCAGCCGGAAGTTCACGAATCTCAGAGTGCTCAACTCCTATCCCGTCGGCGAGGACGGTTCTCAGAAGTGGTTCGAGACCATCCTCATCGACCCCGAGCATCCGGCCATCGAGAACGACGACGACCTGAACTGGATCTGTGACGACTCCCACCGCGGCCGGGCGTTCCGCGGCCTCACGAGCGCCGGCACGAGCGGGCGCGGACTCGATACGAAGGGCAAGGGTGCCGAACACACCCGCCCGAGCGTCCACGGCGACCACGGTCGCGGGAAGTAAGCCGACCCTTCTTTTGTCGCAAGTGCCTACTTCCTCCGATGAGTCACAACACCGCTTCGGGTGCGACGGCGGGCGAGGAAACGATAACGATGTACGCCGATTACGTCTGTCCCTTTTGCTATCTCGGCGAAGCATCGCTAGAGCAGTATCGGGAGAGCCGCGAGCAACCACTCAACGTCGAGTGGCATCCCTTCGACCTCCGTGGCGGCCAACGCGGTCCAGACGGAGAAATCGACACCACCATCGAGAACGGGAAGGACGAGGACTACTATGCACAGGCGAGAGAAAACGTCGAACGACTCCAAGAGGAGTACGGCGTCGAGATGTCGCTATCGATAGCGTGTGAGGTGGATTCGAAGAACGCCCAGCAGGCCGCCCTCTACGTCCGTGAGGCATACCCCGAGAAATTCGGGGAGTTTCACGAACGGGTGTTCGACGCGCTCTGGCAAGACGAACGCGACATCGGCGACCCCGATGTGCTTGCTGACATCGCCACGGAATCGAGAATCGACGCCGCGGACCTCCGGACGGCCATCACGGACTCCGAACGCGAGGCGGCTCTCGAAGAGCGCTTCGCCGAGGCGAAGGAGGCGGGCGTCACGGGCGTGCCGACGTTCGCCTACGAGGGCTACGCCGCCCGCGGAGCCGTCCCGCCCGCACA
>CAZJHA010000234.1:0-3226 GCA_964545755.1 uncultured Halobacteriales archaeon
GACGACCAGAGCGTCGGCGTCGTCGACGGCATCCAGAAAGCCTGCGCCGAGGCCGGTGTTGCTCCCGAGGACATCGACTCCTTTACTCACGGAATGACCGTCTCGGTCAACGCACTCCTCGAAGAATCCGGTGCGAAGACCGCGCTCGTCACCACGGAGGGCTTCGGCGACGTGCTCGAAATCGGCCGTCAGGACCGTCCCGCCCTGTACGACCTCGACGCCGAAAAGCCGACCCCGCTGGTTCCCCGTCGGCGACGCCACGAACTCACAGAGCGCGCGACCGTCGATGGCATCGAGACGCCAATCGACGACGAGGACGTGCGAGCGCTCGCCCGCAACCTCGACGCCGATATCGAGTCCGTCGCGGTCTGTCTGCTCCATGCTTACGCCCATCCTGACAACGAGCGCCGGGTCGCCGAGGTCCTCCGCGAGGAGTGCGACGCCCACGTCTCGGTCTCCCACGAGGTACTCGCCGAGTTCCGCGAGTACGAACGCACCGCGACGACCGTCGCCGATGCGTACGTCACGCCGGCAATCGACAGCTACATCGGCCAGCTCGAAACACGTGCCGAGGAGTTGGGAACCCCCGCGCCGCGCGTGATGCAGTCCAATGGCGGCATCGCCGACCCGGAGACCGTGCGCGAAAACGCGGTCACGACAGCCCTGTCAGGACCCGCCGCGGGCGTCGTCGGGGCCGACACGACCGCTGCTACCCACGCGGACGACTTGGAGGGACTCATCACCTTCGACATGGGCGGGACCTCCTCGGACGTGAGCCTCGTCCGCGACGGCGAGGTCGAACGCACGACCGACGCCACGGTCGGCGGTCGTCCGGTCGGCGTGCCGATGGTCGACATCACGACCGTGGGTGCCGGCGGCGGCTCGATTGCGTGGGTCGATTCGGGTGGCGCGCTGCGCGTCGGTCCCGAAAGCGCCGGCGCGAACCCCGGTCCCGCCTGTTACGGGCGCGGCGGAACGACGCCGACGGTCACGGACGCGAACGTCGTGCTCGGGTATATCGGCGGGAGTTCCGCACTGGGTGGCGAACTCGAACTCGACGAAGCGGCCGCCCACGACGCGCTCGCCGACCTCGCGACCGAAGCGGGTCTCGGCGGTCCAATGGAGGCCGCACGCGGGGTCTATCGCGTGGCGAACGCGACGATGACCCGCGCGATTCGGTCGATTACCGTCGAGCGGGGTCACGACCCCCGGCGGTTCGGTCTCGTCGCCTTCGGCGGTGCCGGACCGATGCACGCGACCGCGCTCGCCGACGCCCTCGACATCGGGCGCGTCGTCGTGCCGCGTGCCTGTGGGGTGTTGTCTGCCTATGGACTGTTGGCAGCCGGCGAGAAACACGACGCCGTCCAGACCTATCGAACGCCGCTCGACGACCTCGACGTCGATGCGGTCGAGGACGCGTATGACGATCTCGCAGAACGTGTTCGAGCGGATACCTCCGAGCCGGACGCCGCTCGTATCGAGCGGGCAGCTGACTGTCGGTACGCGGGCCAGAGCTTCGAGCTCACGGCACCCGCAGGTGAACCTATCGACCCGGCGGCGCTCGAAGAGCGCTTCCAGGCGGCCCACGAGAGCGCCTACGGCTATCGGATGGACGATGCGGTCGAACTCGTGACGCTGCGGACGACCACGACCATCGAGCGCGAACCGACGACGCCCGCCTACGCCGGTGTGGACGAACCGCAGAAGGACCGTCGGGAAGCGGTCTTCGGCGAGGAGCGCCACAAGACGCCGGTCTATGCCCGCGAAGCGCTTTCGGTTGGGCGCGAACTGACCGGACCGGCGATTTGTGAAGGAACGGAGAGTACCGTCGTCGTGCCGCCGTCGTGGAGCGCTATGGTCGGAAACGACGGAACGCTCGTTCTCGAACGAGGTGTTGAAACATGAGTGACAGGAGATCGGAGCTCGATGCGGTAACGCTCGAAATCATCCGCAATCAGCTCGAAGGCATCGCCGAGGAGATGGGCGAGGTGCTCATCACGAGCGCGTACTCCCCGAACATCAAGGAGCGCCGGGACTGCTCGACGGCGCTGTTCGATGCGGACGGACGGCTCGTCGCACAGGCCGAACACATCCCCGTGCATCTCGGCGCGATGCCGGAAGCGGTCGATACCGTCCTCGACGAGGACCCCCATCCAGGGGACGTGTTCGTGCTCAACGACCCCTTCGCCGGCGGGACACACCTCCCGGACATTACAATGGTGTCGCCGATTGCCCTCGATGAGACCGAGAGTGCTGAAGGCAGTGGGGAAATCATCGGCTATGCGGTCTCGCGTGCCCACCACGCGGACGTGGGCGGGATGACGCCCGGAAGCATGCCGGCCGGGGCGCGCGACATCCAGCAGGAGGGGCTTCGCCTCCCGCCGACGCGGCTCGTCGCCGCCGGCGAGACGAACACGGAGGTTCGAGAGCTGGTCCTCGCGAACGTCCGCAACGCCCGCGAGCGCTGGGCGGACCTGCGTGCCCAGCTGGCGGCCAACGAACGCGGCGGCGACCGACTCCGCTCACTGCTCGACGAACATGGCCACGACGAACTGCTCGGGGCGTTCGATGCGGTCATCGACTACTCGCGCGAGCGCGTCGAAAGCGAACTCGCTGAACTCCCCGATGGAACGTGGAAAGCCAGCGACATCCTCGAAGGCGACGGCGTGACCGACGCGGACATCCCCATCGAGGTGGCCGTCGAACTCGACGGCGGACAGGCAAGGGTGGATTTCGCGGGCACCGCAGGACAGGTCGCGGGCAACCTGAACGCGCCGCTTGCGGTAGCCAAAAGCGCCGTCTATTTCGTCGTCCGCTGTGTAACCGACCCCGAAATCCCGCCGAATCAGGGCTGTTACGAACCAATCGACGTTCAGGTGCCGTCGGGGTCGTTGCTGAACCCCGATGCACCCGCGGCGGTCGTCGGCGGCAACGTCGAGACGAGCCAGCGAGTAACGGACGTCACCTTCGCCGCGCTCGCGGCGGCCGCTCCGGAGGTGGTGCCGGCGGGCGGACAGGGGACGATGAACAACCTGACCATCGGCGGTCGAACGGACGGAGAGGACTCGGCCGGCGGGGAGTTCTCGTACTACGAGACCATCGGCGGTGGGTTCGGTGCTCGTCCCGAGAAGGACGGGATGGACGGCGTTCAAGTCGGGATGACGAACACGCTGAATACTCCTGTGGAAGCGCTCGAAGCGGCCTATCCGCTTGCCGTCGAGCGGTA
>CAZJHA010000235.1:0-3216 GCA_964545755.1 uncultured Halobacteriales archaeon
CTACCCTGTGGGTGGGTCGTTACAAATGTATAAATATTTTTGTTCGACATCTAGCTCTCCATCGCTCCGATACAGTGGACGAACGACCGTCGTTGGCTCGTCAGCCGGTATCGCCCTCACACACAGCGGATAGGCTGACCGGTTGTGGTAGCGAACTCGACAGTATCGCGGTGCGTTTCGAAAGGCGCTACCGTCCGGGTCGAGTCGACGGATCGTCATCGACCGTTACTTGTGCTTGAAGGCAACAGATTTACATAAACCAATACAGAAATACCTCACACGTAACTTACACGACGGGATGGGCGGTCGCCATCCCCCGAAGAGGGCCGACACGGTGTCGGCGAGGGTGTATCGGGAGGCGAACGGCAACGACAAACACATGAAAGACGACTATCAGCAACGATTGGCTGGGGTATCGAGAGGCAGTTCCCGACGGCGATTTCTTCAGGGGGCGGCCATCGGGGGAACCGGGCTGTTAGCGGGCTGTCTCGGGTCGGCCAGCGACACCGGAACGACGCTGACGATGGGCTATCAGCCGTTTTCGGCCCATGCGTGGGAGGCACTCATCATGAAACACAGCGACATCCCACAGAAATACCTCCCCGATGGCTACTCCTTGGAGTGGCAATCGGCCCTGCAGGGAGCGGTCATCGCCAACCGCATCAGCGTCGGGAAAAATCAAGTGGGCTGGATGGGCGACATGCCGGCGCTGGTGACCATTGCCCAGAACGAGACGCCGGCGAGCCTCGTTGGGCTTGCCAACTGGTCACACGGCCAGCAGTGTAACCTCCTCATCACTCCACGAGATTCGGACATCGAACAGACCTCGGACATCGCCGGCCGGACCGTCGGCGTCACCAAAGGCTCGTGTACCCACCGCTATCTCCTTCGCCTGCTCGAAGCCGAGGGAATCGGGACGGGCGCGGTCGAGATGGTCGACACGGGGATCTCGACCATCCTCGCAAACCTCCGGGAGGGCCGCATCGCAGCGGGATTGGGCTGGGAGCCCTCGATAGCGAAGGCGGTCTTCCAGGACGAGTTCGCCAGATACATCTCGACCGGCGCGGAGTACGGCATCATCGACGCCGGCGGCATCCCGATGACCGACAACCTCATCAACAACCACCGTGAGGCGGCGAAGGGGATTCTGAAGGCCGAACTCGAAGCGACACGCATCTTCGAGACGAACCACGAGCGGACGCTCGATCTGGTCGAGCAGGAACAGGACCTCCGCTATTTCAACCGTCCGACGCTTCGATGGGGCGCATACCGGGACCCGCCCATCGGCGAGGACGTCAGTCGACTGGAGTTCGCCACCGACTACGAACAGGCCGAACAGCCGGGCCGGCTGATGAGGGAGACAGCACCGCAGTTCCTCACCCGTCTCGGGGCGCTCGAAGCACCGCCGGCGGCGGACAGATATAAGCCGGGCGTGCTCAACGAGGCGGCGGCCGAACTCGACGATAGCGTGCCGTGGGCGCCGCGGTCGGCCGGCGGTTCGAACGCCACCGCAAACGCTTCGAGCGGCAACGCTTCTGGAGGGCAACGATGAGCACCAGTTCGGTGGGCGAGCGCCTCGTCGAGCAGTTCACCGGATACCTGCCGTCGCCAGTACGCGGTGTTCGCAAGCTCGTCTCGCTGGTCGGGTTCGTCGCGGTCTGGTGGCTGTGCTACCAGTTCGGCGTGCTCAACTTCGAGCACTTCGTCAGCCCCACGACGACCATCGTCGAGTTCGTCGGCGCGCTCGCCGGCCAGCCACTGACCGAGGGCGGCGACACCATCTACCTCCATGCGGTCTACTCGGGTGCGCGGGTCGCGGTCGGCGTCGTGGCGGCGGCGCTGCTCGCCATCCCGATTGGACTCGTCGCGGGAACGAGCGACCGCTGGGAGAACCTGCTCTATCCGGCACTCGAAGCGCTTCGTCCCATCCCGCCCATCTCGTGGCTGCCCATCGCCATCATCGTCTTTCCGGCACTCGCGCTGGGGTCGCTATCGGTGCCGCTGCCCGCACTGTTCGTGGTGTTCATCGGAGCGTTCTTCCCAATCTTCACGAACACCATCGAGGGTGCGCGCACCATCGAGACCGAGTACACGCAGGCAGCGCGCTCGCTCGGGGCCTCCTCGGGCGACGTCTTCCGGCACGTGGTCCTGCCGGCGACGCTGCCCTCGATCATCACCGGTCTCTCGCTCGGCGTCGGTCTCGGCTGGATCACCGTCGTCGCCGCCGAGTTGCTGACTGGCGGTCCCGGTCTGGGCTACATCATCATCCAAGGTTCGCGACTGCTACAGAATCAGATCGTCGTCATCGGCATGCTTTCGGTCGGCGCGCTCGGCTACGCCTCCTCGGCGCTCGTCGAGGCGCTCGGCCGCTGGCTGACGCCGTGGTCGATGGAGTAATCATGAGTGAACACGACACCACGACTGACACCGACACGGACGCACAGCGCACCGAAGAGTTCCGCTCGTGGACCGAATCGAGCGGCACCGGGACCGTCAACATCAGGGACCTGACGAAGGTCTACGGCGACGGCGAGGACGAACTCCTCGCCGTCGACGGGATGGATCTCCACATCGAGGCCGAGGAGTTCGTGACCGTCCTCGGACCGTCGGGTTGTGGGAAAAGTACCGTCCTTGAGTGTGTGGCGGGCTATCTCGACCCGACCGAGGGCGAAGTCCTCGTCAACGACGAACCGGTCGAGGGACCGGACCCTTCGCGGGGCGTGGTCTTCCAGTCGAACCGGCTGTTCCCGTGGAAGACCATCACCGAGAACATCCGCTTCGGCCCGGAGATGCGCGACGCCGTCGACGACGAGCGCATCGCCGCGCTGTTCGACCGGATGGGACTGGAGGGGTTCGAAAACTCCTATCCGCACGAACTGAGCGGCGGGATGCAACAGCGTGCCGAACTCGCGCGCTTGCTCGCGAACGACCCCGACATCATGCTGATGGACGAACCGTTTAGCGGACTCGATGCGATGACCAAGGAGTTGATGCAGGAGAACCTGCTGGAGGTCTGGGAGGACGAGGATAGAACGGTGCTGTTCATCACCCACGACGTCGAGGAGGCCATCCTGCTCGCCGACCGCGTGGTCGTGATGACCGCCCGACCCGGACAGGTGAAAGACGTCATCGACGTGGATTTGGGCCGTCCACGGAGCACCGACGTGGTCACGACCGACCGCTTCAACGAACTCCAGAGCCGCGCCATCGAGAGCA
>CAZJHA010000236.1:0-3175 GCA_964545755.1 uncultured Halobacteriales archaeon
GCAGATGGTCGAGATTCTCGACCCCGCCGAGGAGGTCCGCATCGTCTCCGGCGACTCGACCGACGTCACGATGTCGATTGCGGGCAACAACACCATCAACGACACCGACAGCCACAACCTGCCCGGTGGCGAGGTGTTCACCGCGCCCGTTCCCGACTCCGTTTCGGGCGAGGTCCACTTCGATAAACCGGTCTACCGCCGTGGGCGGGAGATCACCGACGTGCGACTCACCTTCGAGGAGGGCGAAGTGGTCGAACACGAGGCCGACAAGAACGAAGATCTCCTGACGACGATTCTCGACACCGACGACGGCGCACGCCGCCTCGGCGAGTTGGGCATCGGTATGAATAGGGATATAGACCGCTTCACCTACAATATGTTGTTCGACGAGAAGATGGGCGACACGGTGCATATGGCCGTCGGCCGTGCCTACGAGGACAACGTCGGCGAGGACAACGAACAGAACCAGAGCGCCCAGCACGTCGACATGATAGTCGACATGGGCGAAGAGTCGAGAATCGAGGTCGATGGCGAGGTCGTCCAGCGCGACGGGACCTTCCGGTTCGAGGACGGCTTCGAGGGGTAGGCTGCTCGTCGTCCATCAGTACGACCGCACTTCGACGCCCTCGATTCGCTCGAAGTGGTCGACGTTTCGTGTCACCACGGACTCCTCTTCGATAAGCGCGGTCGCTGCGATGACACAGTCCTCGCGGTCGATTTCGCGTCCGTCCGTGATGAGTTGGCCACCTACTGTTCCCGCCTTTTTCATCACGGCGCGGTCCGCCGGGATGACGGGCTTCGTGTCGATGACAGCGCGTACCTTCCGATGCTCGGCGTCCGAGTGCATCGAGCGCTCGATCCCTTCGGGAGTTCGAGGACGGTGATGGCCGAGAGATACTGTTGTTCGCGGGCCTCTTCGCAGTCCTCGTAGGCCTGAATCGCGCTGTCATCACCGTCCATCACGTCGATGACGAACGCCGTATCCAGAATCACGATTCGTCCGACCCTTCGAGCCGTCGGGCGAGTTCGTCCGAGCGTTCGCGCGAGCGCGTTCGGCGCTCCGCGATGGTCTCGCGCATCGTCTCTACTTCCTCCTCCGAGAGGATGCCGGCGATTTCGAGCAACGACCGCTCGCCAGCGACGCGTTTGACCACATCCGAGAAGCTCTCGCCCTCGCGCTTTCGGCTGGCGAGGCGCTCGTAGGCCTCGTCGTCCAGCCGGATGGTCCTCGTCCCCATATGCACACGCACGTGTGCGCCGCTATTGAGGCTTTCCCGGGCTGAGAGTGCCCGTTCGACGCTACTCTCCGAACGCCTCGTTGAGGACCCGCTCTCTGTAATCGTGATCGACAGCCGCCCGATAGACGACGGGTTCATGCGTGTACTTCTTCCGATAGGGAGACTCGTCCCATCCCCGGTCTACTTCACTAAGTGCTGCTCTCATCCACCCTCTTCTGAACGACGAATCAGCTACACGCTTTGTTCCATCGTCGAATCCAAGGAGATACGGGGTATTTTTGTCCCTGTCCTCGAAACGCTCGGAGTAAGCCGCTTCTGTGATGAGTCGATCTATCTGATTCGTATCTGGACTGAGAATGAACAGCGTCCGGCCCCGAAAAGGCTGGATACCAAAAACTATCCTGTTATTGATTGTTGTGTGTACCTTTCCAGCCTTTGTAATCGACATGAACAGTGTCGGGTCGTGGACGGACACATCTGTGACTGAAACAAGCTCTTCCAATAGTTCAAAATGGTCATCAATCCATCTCTGACTTGGTGCTTTTTGCACCTGCTCAACGAGTCGCCCATGGGCACCCTCGTCCACCGATTCTACGGTCTTCGACTTCGGCTCAACGGGTTTGTTGGCCGATATCGAGGCGCTGATCCGGCGCGATTCCGAGGGAATCGGCGTTGCACTGCTCCCGCTTGCGCTGCTCGGGACAGGGGAGGAGGTTTGGATACGCTCATCGACAGCATCAAGTTTCGCTGCCGAACTTTCGTTCCACAGTTCATCGAACCACTCGCGTAGCTCCGCAATTCGCTCGGGTTCATCGAACCGAACACCGAGTTCGTCCCGTCCACCCAGCCCAGTCCTCGTGAGATTCGCGGAACCGACGAGCGCACCGGTCTCGCCGATGACCGCCTTCGCGTGGAGGTTGCGAACGTCGCGTATTCGCTCGTGATGGCGTGCGACGAACTCGCGAATGGTTTCGCGCTCGCTCGCCGGACAGCTATCGAGCCACGCCTCCATATCGGTCAACAGCCGCCACGAATCTGCATCGTTGACGAGGCCTTCGAGATAGTCGAGAGTGAGGTACGGTGACGCGAGCAGTACGTCCTCGTCGGCGACGATTTTCCGAATCGTAGAATCGAACGGCGATACGCCACCGTCGGCGCTTTCGTCGGTGTGGTGGATGAGTTCCAACATCCATCAGAACTCCTCTGTGTGCGGGCGGAGGTCGAGTTCGAGCGTCCACGCGCTCTCGTCCTGTTCGACCAGGTGCCAGTAGCTTTCGGCGATGGCATCCGGGTCGAGGTAGTCGTCGGGGTTTTCGACATCGCGGTCAGGCGGGCGAATACCGCCGTCGATGACCACATGGGCGACGTGGATGCCCTTCGGGCCGAGGTCACGGGCCATCGACTCGGCCATCCCCCGCACCGCGAACTTCCCGGCCGAGAAGGCGAGCGCGCCCTCGTTGCCTCTCACGGAGGAGGTCGCACCCGTGAAAACCACCGTGCCGCCGCCGTTATCGAACATATCTCCGACCGCTTCCTGCGAGCAGTGGAATCCGCCATGGGTGCCGACGGCGAGGGCTTGCTCGAATTCATCACTGGAGAGGTCCATCAGTCGCTTCCACGCGCCGCCACTTGCGTGATTGACGAGCACATCGACCGACCCGAACGCCTCACGTACTTCTTCGAAGCCCGCCGCGACCTGTTCGGGGTCGGTGATGTCGGTTTGGACCGCGAGTGCGTCGCCGTCCTCGTTCAGTTCCTCGGTGAGGTCGTCGATGAACCTCGAGGAACGGGCGAACAGGCCGACCGCACAGCCCTCGGCGACGAACTTTCGCGCTATCGACGCACTCAGTCCGGGACCGACGCCCGCGATGACGGCCGTTCGTGTCATAGCTCATCCACGCCGCGCAGCGCCAAAACCGTTCGGTGGCCGCCGGTCG
>CAZJHA010000237.1:0-3172 GCA_964545755.1 uncultured Halobacteriales archaeon
TATCTCGTGTCCAAATCATCCTGCTATGCCGACGCGATGGGAACTACCGATAGTGCCGAACCGCTTGGACGACGCAGCGTTGCTGTACACCAGCGGCACGACGGGCCAGCCGAAGGGCTGTGTCCTCACTCACGACAACCTGATTCAGAACTCGGTGAACACGGTCTACAGCGCCGGCTTCGAGGAGAACGACGACCGATTTCTCGTCGTCACGCCCATGTTCCACATCGCGGCCATCGGCGTGTTCAACAACACCTTCTATGCCGGCTCGACGACCTACATCGTCGAGGGGTTCGACCCGGTTCGCACCCTCGAAATCATCGACGAAGAGCGGATTACCGGCTCGTTTTTCGTCCCGACGATGAGCCGGGCGATGCTCGCCGTCGACGACTTCGCGGAGTACGACCTCTCGTCCTTCGAATCCTACATGACCGGCGCGGCTCCCTCCAGCGAGGAACTCAAACGGGAGGTCATGGAGGCGTTCGATGCGGACCTCTACGAGGTGTTCGGCCAGACGGAGATGTCGCCGGTGACGACCATCCTCCACCCCGAGGACGCACTCGAAAAGCCCGACAGCATCGGCAAACCCATCATCAACGTCACGCTCAAGATCGTGGACGACGAGGGCGAGCAAGTCGAACAGGGCGAGGTCGGTCGCGCGGCCTACAAGGGTGCGACGGCCTTCCGCGAGTATCTCGGTATGCCCGAAAGGACCGAGGAGGCCTTCGACGACGAGGGCTATTTCGTCTCTTCGGACCTCGTGCGCCGCGACGACGACGGGTTCGTCTACTTCGTCGACAGATACGACGACATGATAATCTCCGGTGGAGAGAACGTCTATCCCACCGAAATCGAGGCCGTTCTCGAAGACCACTCGGACATCGCTGCGGCAGGAGTTATCGGCGTTCCCGACGAGACGTGGGGTGAGCGCATCAAAGCCGTAATCGTCGTCCGTGAAGGGGTTTCGATGAGTGCGGAAGACATCCAATCGGTCGTGGGAGGCCGCCTCGCGGATTTCAAGGTGCCGCGCGAGGTGGCGTTCCGCGAGGAGTTGCCGCGCAATCCCACCGGCAAAGTCATCAAGAGCCAGTTGGGATAACGGCCTCGGTAGGTCTTTGTGCCTCCATCCCCGAGCAGTGTTGATGACACGAGCAAGCGTCGTGGGTGCGGACATGACGACGTTCGGCGTCCACGAGAGCACGCTTTCGGAGCTGTTCGCCGAGGCGGCGCTCGGCGCGTACGACGACGCCGGGGTCGAACCCGACGACATCGACGCGCTGTATTTCGGCAACGCGATGGGTGGACAGACAGAAAACGACACCCACCTCGCGCCGGCGGTCGCCTCGCAGGTCGGTCTCGCTGGCGTCCCCTGCCAGCGCTACGAGGACGCCTGTGCGACCTCCGCGAACGCGTTCAAAAACGCCGTCGAAGCCGTCGAGGCGGGCATTCACGACACCGTTCTGGTTGGTGGCGTCGAACGCTGCACGCCCGAGACGGGCCTCGGCACCGGCGAGATGACGCGCATCTTCGCCTCGGCGTCCGAGCGCCACTACGAACAGCCGACAGGATTGACCTTCCCCGGCGTGTTCGCACTGCTCACCAAACGCCACATGTACGAACACGGCACGACCGAGGAGCAACTCGCCCACATCGCCGTGAAAAACCACGCAAACGGGACCCGGAATCCGAACGCCCATTTCGGCAAGGAGATCACCGTCGGGGAGGTCCTCGAATCGCCAATCGTCGCTGATCCGTTCCGTCTGATGGACTGCTGCCCGTTCTCGGACGGTGCAAGCGCCGTCGTCGTCACGAGCGACGACCGTGCCGACTCGTTCGACGAACCCATAGATGTCGGGGGCGTCGGCCACGCGACCGATGTCGTGCCGCTAAGCGCGAAACCCGTTCCGCATGCCACGCAGGCCGCCCGCGACGCCGCCACGCAGGCCTACGAACAGGCCGGGACGAGCGCCGACGAGATGGCCTTCGCGGAGGTTCACGACTGCTTTACCGGCGCGGAGGTGATGGCGAGCGAGGCCATCGGCTTCTTCGAGGACGGCGAGGGCGGTCCCGCCGCCGCGGAGGGCAAGAGTAGCATGGACGGCGACCGCCCGATAAATCCCTCGGGCGGGCTGAAGGCGAAGGGGCACCCCATCGGGGCGACGGGTACCGCCCAAATCGTCGAACTCACCGAACAGTTGCGGGGTGATGCCGACGAGCGCCAGATCGACGGAGCCGAGAGGGCTGTGGCGCACAATCTGGGTGGCGACGCCGCGACCACTGTCGTTAGCGTGATGGAGGTGCGCGGATGAGCCTCACCCACGACGAATGGACGGCGGCGCTAGAGGATGGTGACCTGCTCGGGGTCCGCTGTTCGGACTGTGGGGCGACCTACGGCACGCCGTTTGCGGTCTGTAACGACTGCGGCGGTCGCGATATGGAAACGACCGAACTCCCCGAGACGGGCGAAGTCTACACCGAGACGACGATTCAGGTCCCGCCGACGGGCTTCGAGGGACCCTACCAAGTTGGAACTGTACAACTCGACGGCGCGCGCGTGACCGCCCGCCTCGAAGGCGACGTCGACATCGGCGACCGCGTGGTCTTCGACGGCGTTATCGACGAGTCAGGGGAGACCGCACCGGTCTTCCGCGCCGAGTAGCGCTTCCGACGCCCATTGCCTATTCGTCCGTCCCGGGCAAGGGCCGAAGCACGCCGTACCAGAGCCGGTAGACGATTCGTCCGGCGCTTTCGCCCGTCGAAAGGTTATACCACAGGGACTCCGACCGAGGCGACGTCCGGAGACCGACAGCAAGGCCCACACCGAGCAGGAGTCGGAACAACGAGGAAAGAGCGCGATGCCGGAGGTTCGTCCGAATGCCACCGAGGTCCCGGTCGTGCATCCAATAATACGCCACTCGGTATGCGAACCCTGCAACCAGCCACTGGGGGCGAGTGAAACTGACTAGCCATCTTCGTCGCTACGACGCCACTGAGATACGCGAAGAGGGAGCACGAGAACGTTACTGACGAAAACGACACGTGCCCACGTTCGTCGGCTGACCATCTCCACTGTTCCGCTCTCAGATATGTAACTGTTCGGTCATTAGTTGCCAGCGGACTCGGCTTGGCAAGATCGTTTAGCTCAGCGAACTGTGGCTAAAATACTCAGAGA
>CAZJHA010000238.1:0-3170 GCA_964545755.1 uncultured Halobacteriales archaeon
GATGGCGTTCTCGTAGTCCTTGTAGTTTTCAGTCACGACCTCCGGATTGTAGAACAGAACGTGTGTGAAGAACTCACCGAAGGCCAGCTCCCGTCGGTAGGCGTCGACCGCTTCGCGCTCGTCCTCGTCGGCGTCTGCGAGCGCCTCGCCGACCCGCTCGGAGACCTCTCGAACGCCGATGGTCCCATAATTGCGGTCCTGTGAGAGCCGTGAAGTACCCGCCCGCGCAGGATACTCGCGTCCTTCGTCGTATTCGAGAATCCGGTCGGCACAGAAGGTATCGAGACGCTCGCGGGCTGCCTCGGTGCCTGCTTCCGGGATGTCCGCCTCCGGCTCGTCGAATCCCAACCCCTCGATGGCCGGCAGCTCTTCGGCGTCGATGTCCGCAAGCGCGTCGCCATCCAGAATAGGATACGGCTCGGCCTTCTCGCGGTCGAGCCATTTGTCGCCGAAGTACGAAAACACCGAGTACGGGTCGCCGTCGTTGGTCGTGATGGTGCCGGGTTCGTGATGGAGGGCATCGTGAAATTCAGTATACTCGATGCCGGCATCGTCGAGTGCCTCTCGAACGCGCCCGTCGCGCTCTTGGGCAAGACCCGTGTAGTCGTGGTTCCAGAACACCGCCTCGACACCGTGTTCGGCCGCGAGTGTCGGAAGTTCTTCTGCGGGGTCGCCCTCGACGACGAGGAGGTCGCTACCACGTTCACGATAGAATTTCCGAAGTGAATCGAGCGCTTCGAGCAGGAATTTCGTTCTGGGCGGGCTGGCGTACTGGAGTACGTCCGGGTCGAAGACGAACGCCGGGAGGACGGGTCCGTCATCGGTGGCCGCCGCGAGCGCGCGGTTGTCCGCCGCCCGGAGGTCGCGGCGGTGCCAGTGGACTCGCATGCCCGAATCAATGGTTCGTGCATCCTAAATCATCGGTTCGGAGCGTCGAGAGGACCGAGATCGCTCGGCGTTGACCGTCGAGTAGCAGTTGCGTCGCCGTGAGCACCGAGTCCGACGATACGGATGGGCAAATATCACCGCCACATTTATGTAGTGTGTATCCAACTACCATCCACGACAATGGCTACCGATGGTAATGAACAGCGGGCGAATTCGACCGATGGAAACGATTCATACCCCCAATCGAACGATGGAAGAAATACTGGTGCGAACCGGCGAACGTTCCTGCGGGCGACCGGCGGTGCGGCGCTCGCGACGACGGTCGCCGGCTGTCTCAGTCTCGGCGGCGGCGGTGGCGGGGGAAGCGGCGGCAACGGGTCCGGTGGTGGCGGAAACGGCAGCGGAAGCGGGGGTGGCGGTGGCGGCAACAACTCCGGCGGTGGCGGGAACGCGAACATCGAGGGACCCATCACCATCGGGGCGCTGGCTCCGAACCCCGAGAACGATCCGATTGGAGGGTCCATCGTCAACGGCGCGCGACTCGCCGTCCAGCAGCTCAACAACAACGGCGGTATCGGCGGCGCGGACGTCGAATTAGCGGTCGGCAACACCGAGGGCGACCCCTCGACCGGCCAGCAGCGCTACCGCGAACTCGTCCTCAACAAGAACGCCGACGTGACGACGGGGATATTCACGAGCGAGGTCCTCCTCAATATCGCCGACGACATCGCCCAGCAGCAGAAAATACATCTCACGGCAGGTGCGGCCACCGCGGAGATATCGCAGATGGTCGCCGAGGACTACGACAAGTACAAATACCACTTCCGAGCCGGCCCGCTCAACGACTTCGACCTCGGGCGGAACCTCGTCGACTTCGGGGAGGCGAACTTCGAGACGATGGGCTGGGACTCGACGTTTTCGATGGTCGAGGACTACAAATGGACCGAGCCGATCTCGGAGGTGTTCGAAGAACAACTCAGCGGGACCGGCGTCGACGTGGCCGGCAGCCAGCGGTACGCCAGCGGGACGACGAACTTCGGGCCGCTGTTCGACGACGTGGCGAGTTCGAACGCCGACGGGGTGTTCACCGCAATGGCCCACACCGGAACGGAGGCCATCGTCCAATGGGCCAAACAGCAGCGGCCGTTCGGTTTTGCGGGTATCCACGTTCCGATGCAGCTCCCATCGTACTACCAGTCGGTCAACGGGGCCTGTCTCTATGGTGTGACCCAGACCTCCGCGACGCCCCAAAGCGAGGTCACACAAAAGACCCAGCCGTTCGTGCAGGCGTACAACGAGGAGTTCGACAGCTATCCCGTTTACACTGGCTACATCGCCTACGACGCCGTCAAGCTCTATGCGGCAATGGTCGAACAGACCGGCACGACCGACGCCGACGAACTGGTCTCGGCGATGGAGAACGCTTCGTTCACCGCGACGACCGGAACCCTCGAATTCTACGGACGGGACGAGGAGTATCCCCACGATCCGGTCTACGCCGAGGACGCCATCTATCCGGTCTTCCTCCAGTGGCAAGAGGGCGAAAACGGCGGTGGTGTCCAGGAGGTCATCTGGCCGGAGAAGTACAAGACGGCCGACTACCAACAGCCGGCGTGGATATAATCGATGGTCGACGTCGTCAACATCATCATCAACGGCTCGGTCATCAGTTCGCTCTATGCCCTCGTGGCCATCGGCTTCACGATGATTTTCGGCGTTGGCGGTACCATCAACCTCGCCCACGGCGGAATCATCACCATCGGGGCGTTTGCGGCCTACTACGTCACGAGTGCCGGCTTCGGCATCTGGGCTGGCGTGCTCGCGGCGATGGCAATACCAGCAGTGTTCAGCGTCCTCCTCTACAAGGGGTTCGCCGAGCGCCGCGGCGACATCATCATCGTGATGATCCTCACTCTCCTCGCATCCATCGTCGTCGAGGAGGCCATCCGCATCGTCGAAGGGAGTCAGCCCAAAGCGATTCCCGCACTCGTGTCGGGCAACACCGAGATCCTGGGGAGCGCAGTCCAGAACAACCTGATCGTGGTGTTCGTCGTCTCGTGGGTACTTATTGGGGGATTGTTCGCGTTCGTCAACTACACCGATACTGGGAAGGCGATCCTCGCGACCAGCATGAGTCCGCGCGGTGCGGCGCTGGTCGGCATCGAGAGCAGTCGTATCAACCTCTACACGTGGGCCATCGCCGGCGTGCTCGCGGGCATCGCCGGTCTCTTTTTGGGGTCGTATCAGACCGCGAGCTGGGCGATGGGCCGCGAGCCGCTCAT
>CAZJHA010000239.1:0-3125 GCA_964545755.1 uncultured Halobacteriales archaeon
GTGAACAGGCCGACGCCGAGAAAAGCCGGGGGCGACGCTGATGGCGACAGCCAGCATTTCGGGTCCCGACGACCTCAAAGAGCGCGAGCGCGAAGCCGTCAAGGCACTGCTCTACCGGTTGGCCGACGACGAGTTCGTCATCGCCGACCGTTACACCGACTGGCAGGTGCGCGCGCCCACCGTCGAATCGGACATCGCCATCGCCAACATCGCACAGGACGAACTCGGCCACGCGCGGCTCTGGTACGACCTCCTGGAGGACTTCGGCTACTCCGAACCCGACCTCATCTGGGAGCGAGATCCGGCGACCTTCCGGCACAGCACGCTCTGTGAACTCCCCTTCGGGGAGGGCGACTGGGCCGACGTCATCGTGCGGAGCTACTTCTACGACGAGGCCGAGCACCTCCGATTGCGGGCGCTCGAAGACTCGTCGTACCCGCGCATTCGTGACCGCGTTGGCAAAGTTCTTGGCGAGGAGGAATACCACCGCGAGCACGCCGAGAACTGGCTTCGTCGGCTCGTCAGCGGCGAGGAGGGTCGCGAGCGCGTGCAGGACGCCGTCGACAGACTGTTTCCGTATGCGCTGACGCTGTTCGCCGAATCGGGGGACGACGCTATCGCCGACCTCGGGGTTCGCACGCGCGCGCTTGCCGACATGCGCGAAGAGTGGGTCGCAACCATCACCGGGACGCTCGCCGGCATCGGCATCGACGCCCGCGCGCCCGAGACCGACGAGAACGGGTACGTCGTGGCCGAGGAGCTGCCCGAGCACATCGGGCGGGACGGCGACCACACCGACCACTGGGAAACTCACTACGACGAAATCACGAACACCTACAACGAACTCGGCCGTGACCATGCGGCTCGGCTGATGGAGGACCCCGACGATGAGTAGCGAACTCGGCACCGACCCCGACTTCGACCCGGATGCGAACTACTGTTCGTATCCCAACTACGAGGCCGGCGAAAGTATTGAGGAACTGCCAGCGACCGGCGCGGGCGCGACGGGCGTCGAGCGCGCGGTCTGGGACGCACTCTACGACATCGACGACCCGGAGATGCCCATCAGTATCGTTGATTTGGGTCTCATCTACGGCGTCGCCATCGAGGACGGCCACGCACGAATCGACATGACCTTGACCTACACCGGGTGTCCGGCCCGCGATATGCTCCAAGAGACCGTTCGTAAGCGGGTCGTGGCGGTCGAGGGCATCAACGGCGCCGAATTACGGCTCGTCTGGTCGCCCGAGTGGACAGTCGAGATGGTCACCGAACAGGGCAGAGAGGACCTCCGGGAGTTCGGGCTGAGCATCTAATGCACAGACTCACCGACCCGAGCGTCGAGACCACAGGAAAAGACGAGCGGGCCGTATGTCCCTACTGCGAGTCGACGAACACCGAGCGCGAACATCCGAAAGGTCCATCGCTCTGTCGGTCGATGCACTACTGCCACGACTGCGAGCAACCGTTCGAGAAGTTCGAATAACCACTTCACAACCTATGTCATCAGAAACACAACAAATCGACGACAGCCGCGACGAAATCAGAGAACGCCACCGCGAAGCGCGCGAGGAACTGCTCGCCGAATCGTACGACCACTACATCGGCGGCGAGTGGACCGAAGGGGCTTCTGGCGAGACCTTCGAGACGCGCGACCCTACCACGGGTGAGATGCTCGCCGAAGCACAGGCGGGAAATAGCGAGGACATCGACCGCGCGGTCGAGGCGGCGTGGGACGCCTACGAGAGCGAGTGGGCCGGCACGGATGGGACCGAACGCCAGCGCCTACTCACCGAGGTCGCCGACCGCATCGAGGACAATCGCAGTGAGATAGCACGAATCGAGACGCTCGACAACGGCAAACCCATCCGCGAGGCGCGCGCCGACGTCGCGCTCGTCGCCGACCAGTTCCGGTACTTTGCGGGCGCGGCCCGCACCCACGGCGGCGAGACCGTTCCCTCCGGGTCCGGAAAGTCGATTCAGACGATTCGGGAACCCTACGGCGTCATCGGCGCGGTCGTGCCATGGAACTTCCCACTGCTCATCGCGTCGTGGAAGCTCGCGCCGGCGCTCGCTGCCGGCAACTGTGTCGTGCTCAAACCCGCCGAACAGACCCCGCTGTCGATTCTCGAAGTCATGGGTGAAATCGACGACGTGCTGCCGGATGGCGTCGTCAACGTCGTGACGGGCTACGGCGAGGAGGCGGGTGCGCCGCTTACCGGTCATTCGGACATCCGTAAGGTCTCGTTCACGGGTTCGACTGCGGTCGGCAAGCAGGTGATGAAAGCCGCCGCCGAGACCGTCTCGGATGTGACGCTCGAACTCGGCGGAAAGAGTCCGGTCGTCGTCTTTCCGGATGCCGACATCGAACAGGCCGTGCGGGTGATGATGCTCGCCATGTTCTACAACACCGGTGAGTGTTGTACGGCCGGCACGCGCCTGTTCGTCCACGAGGACATCTACGAGGAGTTCATGGAGCGGTTCGTCGAGAGCGCCGAGAACCTTCAGATGGGCGACCCGCTGTCGAAGGATACCCGACTCGGGCCGAAAGTATCGGAAGAACAGGTCGAGCGCACCCTCTCGTACATCGAACAGGCCAAGGAGGATGGTGCACGCATCGTTACCGGCGGCGGTCAACCGGACGACGACGCCCTCGCCGATGGCTGTTTCGTGGTTCCCACCGTCATCGACGATATCGACCACGACTCCCAGCCTGTCCAGGAGGAAATCTTCGGGCCAGTCGAAGAAGTGTTCGCGTGGTCCGAGTACGACGAGATGATCGAACAGGCGAACGACGTCGATTACGGCCTCGCAGCGGGGGTCATCACGAACGACCTCTCGAAGGCCAATCGGGCGGCACGGGACATCGAGGCGGGCAACATCTGGGTTAACCAGTACAACGACTTCCCGGCGGGCCAGCCCTTCGGCGGGTACAAACAGTCGGGTATCGGCCGCGAGCAGGCCGAGACCACCCTCGAACACTACTCGCAGACCAAGACCATCAACATGAATCTCTGAGTCAGCACCTCTTCGCAGAAACGATGGATACATAGCAGTTTTTGTCCGCTGGCTCGGCTTGGAAACTCTTCCCTACGCTCGCTGACTGGTCAGCGAGCAGTCGGTAG
>CAZJHA010000240.1:0-3112 GCA_964545755.1 uncultured Halobacteriales archaeon
TCGACGAAGTGCCAGTACATCGAGACCGTGCTCACGGAGGTGTGGCGCTCGGCGGAGTACTGGCCGGCGAGCGCACGAGCGAAGACGATACCCAACAGTATCGCGCCCAGCGTGACGTGCAGGCCGTGCAGTCCGGTGAGGCTGAAGAAGGCGCTGGCGAAGATACCGTCAGTGAGCGTAAAGCCCTCCTCGACGATGAAGGTGTAGTATTCGAGGACCTGTCCGCCGATGAAGACGATACCCAATAGGAGCGTCACCCCGAGCAGTCCGAGAAAGCTCGTGCGGTTTCCTTTTCGCAGTGCGATTTCGGCGAAGTGGACGGTGAAACTGCTGGCGACCAGCAGTGCCGTGTTGATGAGCACCAACGAGCTGAGGAGATGGGGTAACTCGCCGGGCGGCCACGAACCGACGCGAATGAAGAAGAAGTAGACGAAGCCAGCCCCGAAGGTGGCGATCTCGGTCCCCAGAAACAGCAGCATGGCAAACCGAAGCATACCAGCACTGTGTTCGTCGGTGCCGCGCGCCCAGAAGTCGGCGACGAAGGCGTGATAGAGCCAGCCGAACAGACCGACGAGGAAGAGTCCGGCGCTGGCGACGAACACCGCCGGTCCGGCCATCGGCGGCACGAGTCCGATGTCGCCCCGACCCAAGAAAAAGAGCGCCGCGCCGAGATACAGTCCGGCCGCACCCCCAGCAGTAACGAACGGCCACCAGCTCGCCTCGCCGAACCCGCGCGGCCAGTCCTCGGTCGCCGGGAGGTGGTGACCCTCACCTTCGCTCGTGTCGTCGGCGGTTCCCATACGCGCCGGTTGCACACCGACGATTAAAAACCCTCTTACACCGACCGACACGCCCCCGCATCGCTCCGGCGTGACGGAGTCGACTTTCGATGGGTTTGTTACGTTCGCGGCCCACAGGCGGGTATGGACGACCAGCCAGGGTTGAGCGACCAGTACCGGATGTCGAGTCCGTGGCCGCTCATCGTCGTGCTCGGACTGGTGTTTTCGGAACTCGGCTTGCTGTTCAACGTGTTCGCCGTCGCCGTCGGTGGTCTCCTGCTGTTCGTGGGGGCCATCGTCGGTATCGTCCTCGAATCGGGCTACGTCGAGCGCCCGTGGACCCTGCTCGCGGGCCTCGGCGGGGCGCTCTGTGTGCTCGGCATGCTCGTCACCGTGACCCAACTCGACAGCATCACGCTCGATGCGGTCGTGACGGTCATCGGCCAGCCGAACGGCATCGTCGCCCGCGGCGTCGAGTTGCTCATCGCGGGCGTCGTCGCGGTCGTCATCGGTACCGGCGGGCGTTTCGCCGAGGGCGAATCCATCTGACGTCCGGTCGGACGCCCGGGTGGCGAACCGACAACCTATTTATCCGGCCCACCGAAACTCCCGCTCATGTCAGAGCGCACGTTCGACCGCGAGACCCTCCTCGACCTCACGGTCAACATCGTTCCGCTCGGAATCATCCTCTTTTTCGTTCTCGTCTTCCTGTTCGTCACTCCGTGGGAGTTCGACCCGTTCGTGACCGCCATCAGCATGGGGCTGTTGGTCGTTCCGTTCGTCGTTCTCGCGTTGGTCACCTTCGTCTCCGGGCGGGCGGTCGCGCGGGACGAGGAGAGTGGGTCGGCCGCCGGCGAACTCTCGGCGAGCGACGCGACGCTCGACAGCGGCGTCGAAGACGAACTGACGAGCGACGAGCATCCGAAGACCGGTTCCGAGGGCAATGGAAGCGACGAGGAGGGAGTCAACGATGAGAGCAGCGACGGTCGGGAGGACGCCGAAACCGACGTCGAAGACGAGGAGAACAGCGACGCAGACGCCGACGAAAACGCCACGAACTGACGCGACTACCGATGTCGCCGAGACCGGCTCAGTCCTGCGATTGGCGTCCGGGGGCGGCCGGAATCTAAGGATTCTTTACCCTGTGGGTTCCACCACGATGCATGGTAGAAGCCCAGTTGGCCCTGACAGTGCTGATGGGGCTGTTCCTGGCGGGCGTGGCCGTCTGGCTCAGCCGCATCGAGGACTGGCGCTCGTATACGCCACTTGCCGGCGGTGGCGGTGCCGTCGGCGAGGAGAGCGGCTACGCACACGAAGAGAAGCCCGGCGGCCTCATCCGCTGGCTGACGACCGTCGACCACAAGGACATCGGCCTGCTCTATGGCGTCTATTCCGCCATCGCGTTCACCGTCGGCGGTCTCATGGTCATCCTGATGCGGACCGAACTCCTCGCACCGGCCGAGGTCCTCATCGGCGCACAGTTCTACAACTCCCTTTTGACCAGCCACGGCATCACGATGTTGTTCCTGTTCGGGACGCCGGTAATCGCGGCCTTTGGCAACTACTTCATCCCGTTGCTCATCGGGGCTGACGACATGGCCTTCCCACGTATCAACGCCATCGCCTTTTGGATGCTGCCGCCGGGAGCGCTTTTGGTCTGGGGCGGGTTCCTCGTGGTGCCGTTCACCGACATCCAGCCCGCACAGACCGCATGGACGATGTACACGCCGCTGTCGGCCGGCGTCGGTACCGGTACCCAAGGTGGGGTCTCCGGGCTGGGCGTCGATTTCATGCTCTTGGGGCTACATCTCACGGGTATCTCGGCGACGATGGGGGCGATAAACTTCATCGCGACCATCTTCAGTGAGCGCGGTAGCGACGTCAACTGGGCGAATCTCGACATCTTCAGCTGGACGATGCTCACCCAGTCGGGACTGATCCTCTTCGCCTTTCCCCTGTTGGGCAGCGCGCTCATCATGCTGTTGCTCGACCGCAACCTCGGCACGACGTTCTTCCTCGCGGAGGGTGGTGGCCCGATACTCTGGCAACACCTCTTTTGGTTCTTCGGCCACCCCGAGGTCTACATCCTCGTGTTGCCCCCGATGGGACTGTTGAGTCTCATCATCCCGAAGTTCGCCGGACGCAAACTGTTCGGGTTCAAGTTCGTCGTCTACTCGACGCTGGCCATCGGCGTCCTCTCCTTTGGCGTCTGGGCCCACCACATGTTCGCGACGGGTATCGACCCCCGCATCCGCGCGAGCTTCATGGCCGTCTCGTTGGCCATCGCCATCCCGAGCGCCGTGAAGACGTTCAACTGGATCACGACGATGTGG
>CAZJHA010000241.1:0-3075 GCA_964545755.1 uncultured Halobacteriales archaeon
GGTCCGGACTGTCAAAGGGTACTTACCCCGGAAGGCGGTATATCTCATAATGAGTACCCAGCAAGCCGAGCAATCGGACCGGAAGAAATACGAGTTCCGGCGGGTCATCGAGGACCTCAAAGAGTACGAAGGCTCGGGCACACAACTCGTCAGTCTCTACATCACCCCCGGCGAGCAGATCTCGGACAACGTCGCCCACATCAACGAGGAGTACTCCGAGGCCTCGAACATCAAATCCAAACAGACCCGCACGAACGTCCAGGACGCGTTGAAGAGCATCAAGGACCGACTCCGATACTACGACACCGTGCCCGAGAACGGAATGGTGATATTCAGCGGCGCTATCGACACCGGCGGCGGCCAGACCGAGATGGTCACCAGAGTGCTGGAGGACCCACCACAGCCCATCCACTCCTCGATGTATCGGTGTTCGTCGGAGTTCGTCACCGAACCCTTAGAGGAGATGCTCGCCGACCAGGGATTGTTCGGTCTCATCGTGCTCGACCGGCGGGAGGCCAACGTCGGCTGGCTCAAGGGCAAACGGGTCGAACCCGTCAAGTCGGCGTCGTCGCTGGTCCCGGGCAAGCAGCGAAAGGGTGGCCAGTCCGCCCAGCGGTTCGCCCGCCTTCGCTTGGAGGCCATCGATAACTTCTATCAGGAGGTCGCGGGGATGGCCGACGACCTGATGGTGCCCGAACGCCACGACCTCGACGGCGTGCTGGTGGGGGGTCCCTCACCCACCAAGGACGAATTTCTGGATGGTGATTACCTCCATCACGAGCTCCAGGAGAAGGTCATCGGGAAGTTCGACGTCGCCTACACCGACGAGTCGGGACTGTCGGACCTCGTCGACGCCGCGAGCGACGCGCTGGCCGACCAGGAGGTCATGCAGGACAAAGCCGAGATGGAGGAGTTCTTCGCCGAGCTTCACGGTGGCGACCTCGCGACCTACGGGTTCGGCCCGACGCGCGAGAACCTCGTGCTCGGCTCCGTGGACCGCCTGCTCATCTCCGAGGACCTCCGCAAGGACGCCGTGACCTACCACTGTCCCGAGGGCCACGAAGACCACGAACTCGTCGACCCACATGCCGAGACGCCCGACCACGCCTGCGAGGAGTGTGGCGCGGAACCCGAGACCGTCGAGCGCGGGGACGCAATCGACCATCTCATCTCGATTGCCGAACAGCGCGGCACCGAGACGCGATTCATCTCCTCGGACTTCGAGAAGGGCGAACAGCTGCTGAACGCCTTCGGCGGCATCGCCGGCATCCTTCGGTACTCGACGGGCGTCTGAACCGTTCGCCGACCGAGCCGTGGAAGAAACTATATACCGTCGGCGACGGAGTGGACGGTAGCGACTATGGTCTCGCCCGGCACACTCACGGCACTCACGGCGCTCGCGGACGGCTCGCAAACGGAGTACGAACCGACCATCGACACCGAAGGCGGCACGGTGAGCTATCCCGACGCCGCAGCGCGCCTCGACGCGGGCGACCCCGCGGCCTTCGAGGTGCTCGAATCGCTCGCCAAACGCGGAATTTTGGGCAAGACCTTCGAGGAGAAGGTGTATCTCTGCCCCGGCTGCGGCGCGGAGGGGATGGCTTACACGACCGCCTGTCCGGGTTGTGGGTCGGCCCACACAGTCGAAACCGAGCTGTTCGAGCATCTCTCGTGTGGGCACATCGCCGCGCGCGAGGTGTTCGAAGCCGGTCCCGAGGAGTTCGTCTGCCCCGACTGCGAGGCTCACCTCGACTCGCTCGACGAGGTCGAGCGCGGGTTGCGCCACGTCTGTCAGGACTGTGGGTCGTACGCCGAACAGCCCGAACACGGGCTTCGCTGTCGTGACTGTGGCGACATCTACGCGCCGGGCGATGCGACCGAGCGCGTGCTCTGTCGGTACGCGCTCACCGACGAGGGGACGCGCTGGGTCGAGGCACAACTCGCCGCCCGCGAGTCGATGGTCGAGACCCTCGAAGAGCGTGGCTTCGACGCACAGGCGAACACGACCGTCGGGACTGGAGCGAACGAGCAGCCCGTCCACGTCTACGGCGAGGACGACCTGCTCGACAGCCGCGTCGTGGCGGCGGTCCACGAACGCCCAGAACGGGAGGCCGCGACCCAGTTGCGCGACATCGCGGCTGCCGTCGACGCGCGGCCGTATCTCGTGACGACGCTCGGCTCCGTCGAGACCGGCGTCGTGTCAATCGCCGAAGACGCCGACATGCGGATTCTGAGCGCCGATACGGACGGGAGCCTCAGCAACGACTATCAAGTCACGGAGGGTCAGCGCACCTCGCCGTCGCTGGTACAACGCATTGCCTCGGCGGTCAAACAGCCCTAATCGCGGAACTGGGCCACCTGCCGGCGGCGCGTTGCGAGGTCGATTTTCGGGTCGAGCGCCGGGTCGCTCGCCAATCTGTCGAGGACGAGCAGCGGGTCGGTCCCCTCGCGTTCGACCCGTTCGAGCAGTGCCTCGACCACCCCCCGGTGGAGCGCAAGCGAATCGAGCAACCCGACTGTGAGCGCCATCGGCACCGCCGCCGCATCCGTCGGGAAATCGTCGCTCACGGCCGCGAAATCGGGGTTCACGTCGGCACTCTCGACCGAGTGGAGCGCGAGACAGCGCGTGCAGAGTATGGCCGCCGGCTCGTCGAAGAGTTCGCGGAGGTCGTCGGGGACCGCGAACGCGACCGTGACAGCCTCGCAGTCGGGACAGTTCATGTCCGCCGCAAGCGGTCCGGCGTGAAAAGCCTGCCCGGCGGCGGTCGCGGCCGGCGGTCGCGGTTGTGGTAGCGGCGCGGTTCCTGGTGGATGGAGGGCGAGGTGCGACTGGAGGGAGCGCCGAGGGCTTCTGCGGCCGGTGCGGTGGCTGTGCGGTTTGCGGAGCGGAAGACGTCAGCATCCGCCGAGTGAAGCGAGGGAGTTCTCCGTGAGCGAACGAAGTGAGCGAGCGGGAGTTTTTGGTCGGGGGTTGAGAGCCCGTCTAAGAATTCCGTACTACCCATCACCCAATATCGCCTGGGCTCATCACGATGACTCAGCACCCAGAAGTGAACTGAACCAGTCGGTAGTGGA
>CAZJHA010000242.1:0-3058 GCA_964545755.1 uncultured Halobacteriales archaeon
GTCGGTCGAGCGATTCGTCGTACGCGACGTCGTCGGCGTAAGCTGCTTTGTCCTGAGACATGTGTCTTCGATGGCGACGGCTCGTCGGCCTCGCGATCGGCGCGAACCGCGGCGCGTCGCTCCTCGATAGCGGCTTCTCGCGCGGCCCTCATAAGCGCTCGCGGACATCGGCGTCGCCGGGTGACGCGGGCGTCACCGGGTGTCGTCCGTGAAATTTAGGCAACCCGCTCGACCTCGTACCCCGCGTCCCGAACCGTCTCGATGATATTCTCGGCGTGACCCGTCCCGCTCGTCACCACCTGAAAGACGAGGTAGGCCTCCCCGACCCGCAGATCGTCCACGGCGCGGTCGTGGCGGACGGTCCGGATGTTCGCGCCCTTGTCGGCGATGATGCCCGAGAGCTTCGTCATCTCGCCCGGCTGGTCCTCGATGCGGGCGCGGAGGCGCACGAGCTGACTGCGCTCGGTCAGCGCCTGCGTGAGCACGGTCTGGAGCAGGGAGATGTCGATGTTGCCCCCAGAGAGGACGGGGACGACCGTCTCGCCCGTCACGTCGAGGTCGTCCGAGAGGAGCGCGGCGATGGACGACGCTCCGGCGGCCTCCACTAGCTGTTTCGCGCGTTCGAGCAGGAGGAGTTCGGCGCGGGCGATCTCGTCGTCGGTGACGGTCACGATGTCGTCCACGTGCTCCTCGATGAGGCCGAGCGTCAGTTCCGAGATGCCCCCGGTGGCGATGCCGTCGGCGATGGTCTTCGGCGACTCTATCGAGGCGGGGACGCCCTTGTCGAGGCTCTCGGGGACCGTGGCGGCCTGCTCGGCCTGCACGCCGACGACTCGGACCTCCGGGTCGAGTTCCGCGAGCGCGGCGCTCACGCCGCCGATGAGCCCGCCGCCGCCGATGGGGACGATGACGGCGTCCACCTCGGGCATGTCCTCGTGGATTTCGAGGCCGATGGTGCCCTGGCCCGCGACGATGGCCGGGTCGTCGTAGGCGTGGACGAACTCGGTCCCCTCGTCCTCGGTCAGCGACCGGGCGTACTCCATCGCCGCCTGGAAGTCCTCGCCCCGCAGTTCGACCGCCGCGCCGTACTCCCGGGTCGCCTCGACCTTCGCCTGCGGCGCGTTCTCGGGCATCACGATGGTCGAGTCGATGCCCGCCGTGGTCGCCGCGAGCGCGACCCCCTGGGCGTGGTTGCCCGCGCTCGCGGCCACGACGCGCTCGGTGTCGCCGCGCTCGACCAACTGCTGGATCTTGTTCGACGCGCCGCGGGTCTTGAACGACCCGGTGCGCTGGAGGTGCTCCATCTTGAGGTGGACGTCGGCGTCGACCATCTCGCTCAGCGACCGACTCCGCTCGATGGCGGTCCGCTGGACGACCGCCTCGTCGAAGCGCTCGCGCGCGGCCTCGACGTCGCGCAGTGTAACTTCGGCCATATTTGCCAGTGTCGGAGGCGGCGTATATCACTTTCTCAGTGTGAGCGGGTGGTGGTCGCCATCGGCTCTGCGCGAGCGGGCACGGAAAACCGCTCGACGGCGGATTCGGGCCAGCGATGGCGGGCACGGAGGTGCTACTCGTCGACTCGGTAGTAGACGAGGAACCGCTCGGTACAGGTGCGGCAGTTGACCCAGACCTTTCCGTCGGCGCGTGCTTCCCGTTCGACGATTTCGCTCTCTGCCGGAACCACCGCGACAGCACTTGCGTCGCACGCTGGGCAGGTGACCTCCCGTGTCGCCGGTGGTTTAGACACAGTTTGACGTGACCGGGGAGGGGTAAAAGTGTCTCGAATATCGAAAACGATGCCGTTATTACAGTATAATACCTAGGTAATTTTTGGAATTTTCGCTGTATCTTCGAACGTCGAATGAGCGTTTCGTTCACGACGCTCGGCGAGCATCGCCGAAATCTCAACCGATAGCCGATTTCGGTGGAAAATCGAACCGAGACGCGGGTCCGTATGAAATTTCAACTCTGTAGTGCGGCACCTATTAATATGACCGGGAGGTAATTCGAATTTCCACTAAGATACCGAATATGGTGAGAAGTTCGAGTTAAAATCGCGTTGGAACGTGGAATATCAACAGATTCATTGGCGTAGGCCGATTAGCACCTCTATGGCGTCGTACCAGCTCGACGACGTAGACAAGCATCTCCTCGAACTGCTCCAGGAGAATGCGCGGTACACCGCCATCGAAATCGCGGAGCGAATCGGCGTCTCGGACAACACCATTCACAACCGGATGCAACAGTTGAAACGGGAGGGCATCATCACCGGGTACACTACGACCGTCGACCCGACCCGAACCGGACTCAGCCTGTTTTTCCTGTTCATCTGCACCGCGCGCATCAGCGACCGGTCGGCGGTGGCCGAGGAGATCCTCGCCCTGCCCCAGGTCGTCGAGGTGACCGAAGTGATGTCGGGCGAACAGAATCTCCTCGTCAAAGTGTACGGAGCCGGGGACGAGGATATCACGCACGTCGCGGAACAGTTGGACGACCTCGCCCTCGAAATCAACGACGAGAAGCTCATCAAGACCGCACACACCGAGCCCCTCGATTACCTCGAAATCGAGGGGGTGCCGCCGCAGGACGGCTGAGCCGCCACCGCGCCGGCGGGACGTTTGTACCACCCGCGCCGTTCTACCATCCGCCGGCAACTGGAGGGTTCGACGGAACCAGCGGCAGGGAGTTCGCGATTCCGCGCTCGAAAACGTAGTCTCGAACCTACTCCAGCAGCAGCAACTCGGGATTCTCCACGTACTCGATGAACGTGTTGGCGAACGCCGCGGCGTCCGCGCCGTCCACGATGCGGTGGTCGATGGACAGCGAAATCGGCAGGGTGTACTTCGCCACGACCTCCCCGTCTTCGACCACCGGGCGCTGTTTCAGTTCGCCGATGCCCAGGATTCCCACCTCGGGGTGGTTGAGGATGGGCGTCGCGTACTCGCCGCCGATGGCCCCGAAGTTGGTGACGGTGAACGTCGAGCCCTGTAGCTCGTCGCGCGCGATGGAGCGGTCGCGGGCCTTCTGGACCAGTTCGTTGACCTCGCTGGAGATCTGG
>CAZJHA010000243.1:0-3045 GCA_964545755.1 uncultured Halobacteriales archaeon
GCTAGATGTCGAACAAAAATATTTATACATTTGTAACGACCCACCCACAGGGTAGATGAACAAGCTCTCGGACGTCGATACCGACCGGCTACGGGCGGCGCTCGCTATCACCTCGGATGCGAAAGCGACGAAACGACTGATGGTCGCGCTCGCCTATACGGACGGCGTCCGCGTCGAGACACTCAGCGAGCGGTACGACATCCCACGGGCGACGATCTACTCGTGGCTCGACCGATTCGAACGGCAGCCGGTCCGGGAAGCCATCACCGACGACCATCGACCGGGGCGGCCACCGAAACTCGACGAGCGACAGCGCGAACGGTTGGCCGCTGCACTGGCCGATTCGCCCGACGAGCGCGGTCACGAGGCCGCGGAGTGGAACCCTGTACTCGTTCGCCACCACATCGAACGAGAGTACGGTGTCACGTACTCGCTGGGCCACGCGCGCCGTCTCTACAACGAGATTCGGGACCCGAGTTAGCAGCCGTTCCGAGATGACCCGGCTCCGTGACACGGGCCACGGGTCGGCGGGACGGTCCAAATATTCAACGTATTATGTAGCTTTGGCGTGGAACCGTTCGCGCACACTGCCCAAGAACATACGCTGGAGTAGATACTCCGATAGAACGAAGTCGCCGGCCGGGAACTGTATACCGGCACACACGGGCCGGGCGAATCCGTTCGACGGCGAAGCACACGGTCTCTGGGCGCGTGCGGCCATACCGTTCAGCACACCCATGACAAACCACAGAACTCGTTCGGACGCTCGAACGGCTCGATGTCGAATACCTCTTCGGCTATCCCGGCGGGCGAGCCATCGAACTCCTCGAAGCGCTCGCCACATCCGACATCGAGGTCGTTCGCCCGCGTGACGAACGCGAGGCGAGCGTGATGGCCGAGGCGTACGGACGACTCCACCGCAAACCGGGCGTGCTTACCGGTCAGGGTCCGTGGATAGGGAGTATCGGCGCTATCGGCCAGCTGGAAGCCAGACTGGGTTCGTCGCCGATGGTCGTCCTCACCGAAGCCTCCGAACGCGGCGAGTACTCGACGCTCGCGCCCTATCAGCAGGCTCGCGGCGACTATGGGGGGTTCGCGCTGCCGAAAATCCTCGATGGCATCACCAAGGAGTGGTGGTTCCCACGGACGGCGAAGGAAACTCTCAGAAGCACCCAGCTCGCGTTCAAACACTCGACTGCCGGCCGCCCCGGACCCACGGCGGTGATTCTCGACGGCGACGCCGTCACCGCAGAGATTCCCGACGACGGTCCGCCCGCGCTCTGGTCACCCGAGAAACAGGTCGAAAACTGGGAATCGGCTCCAACGGAGAGCGATGTTGAGCGGGCTGCCGAGCACCTCGCCGCGGCCGAGCGGCCGGTGATCATCGCGGGCAACGGCGTCCACGCCGCGGGAGCGTACGACGAACTCGAAGCCGTCGCCGACACATTTGAGATGGTGGTGACGACCTCCTATCTCGGGAAATCGACCATCGCCGAAACGCACGACCTCGCGGCGGGCGTCATCGGCTCGTTCGGCCACGAGGGAGCGAACCGGGCCGTGAGCGAGGCCGACACGATACTGGTGGTCGGCTGTCGAATGAATCCGATGGATACCAACTGGGGGCCGAATCGTTCATTCGACCCGACGAGCAGACCATCCTCCACGCCGACGTCGACACCCGCAATGCGGGTTGGGTCTATCCCGCCGATGTGGGACTCATCGGAGACGCGAAGCAGAGCTTGAACGCACTCGACCAAGCCGCCGAGGCGGTCACACCGGGCAACGAGTGGGCACACGAGCGCGCACAGGACGCCCGCGAGTCGTTTCGGGCACCGAGATGCGATTCGGACGCCGAACCCATCCTGCCACAGCGCGCAGTCGCCGCAATCAACGACATCGTGGACGAGAACACGCTCGTCACCGCCGATTCGGGCAACAACCGGTTCTGGTTGCTCAACTACCTCCAGACGCCCGCCCGGCGCACCTACTTCGGCAGCGGCGGCGTCGGCGGGATGGGCTGGGCCGGTCCCGCAGCCGTCTCGGCGGCCATCACTACCGACAGGGACGTCATCGCCGTTGCGGGCGACGGTGGCTTTGCGATGACGATGACCTGCGTCGAGACCGCCGTCGAGTACGGCGTCGCGCCGACGTTCGTCGTGCTCAACGACACGAGTCTCGGGATGGTCCGCCAGATGGACGAGTCGATTCCGGGCGTGGGGTTCCACGATACGGATTTCCTCATGGTCGCCGAGGGGTTCGGGGCGGAAGGAACGCGCATCCGTTCGCCCACAAACCTCGACGAGAAACTCGCCGCGGCGACGGCGGCCGACGTTCCCACGGTGGTCGACGTGCGTATCGACCCCGATGAGGGGATGGCCGAACGACTCCAGTCGTCGTTCTACGAAGAGGTCGGTGGTCTCCACGAGTAATCATAGCCAGCGCAACGTTTTTTGTGAACTCGCGTGAGTGTCGAGTCGATGGTAGCCAACGAAACAGTACTCGTCACCGGTGGTACCGGGTTCATCGGCTCCTACGTTGCGAGGGAGTTCCTCGAAGACGGCCACGACGTAGTCGCCTACGACCGCTCGACGGACCCGCGAATCCTCGAAAAACTCGGCGTCGCCGATGCGGTCACGGTTCGCCACGGCGACGTGAGCGACCCCACCGATGTCGTGAACGCGGTCGCCGAGACCGGCGCGACTCACATCGTCCACCTCGCCGCACTGTTGACGAACACGGCCGAATCGAACCCTCGGGCAGCCCTCGACGTCAACGTCCAAGGGACGAGTAACGTCTTCGAGGCGGCGCGCACCCTCGACCACGTCGAGCGCGTCGCGTGGGCCTCCTCGGCGGCAATCTACGCCCCGCCGCACAACTACGACGACGGCGGCGACTGGTGGGTCACCGAGGACGACCTCGTGTACCCGGACACGCTCTACGGTGCGACGAAAGGCTACAACGAACATCAGGCTCGCGTCTATCACGAGGAGTACGGCGTCGACCACGTGGCGATTCGGCCCACGGTCGCGTACGGGCCCTATCGCG
>CAZJHA010000244.1:0-3035 GCA_964545755.1 uncultured Halobacteriales archaeon
CGGCGGCGCGTACGCTTGCCGACGAGGCCCGTGCGCTCCGGGACGAAATCGACGAGCGCCTCGCCGAGAGCGACCGCTCCGCCCGCGACCCACCGGCCACCCCCGACCATCGCGAGCGCGACGACTCCAGCGAGGACGTCGCCATCGACGTCGATGCCGAACTCGATTCCATCCGGGATTCCGTCGAGAACGACGACGATGAGGAATCGAAGTAAACGCTCGACTCGGCCACAAGATTTTATAGTCTCGGTTACATCTCTTCGCGTGTGATGGTGGGGGTTAACTCGCTACCGGAGGGGAACGCACGGCTCGAACTGTTCGTGCGGTCGTCGGTGCCGGCGGCCGCGCGCGAGCCCCAGTCGACGGTCCGCGAGCGGCTGCGTGCGCTCGAAGCCGACGGGAACATCGACGGAGCGTCGGTGCGGACGTGGGAAAGGCGGGTTCCGGTCGACGCGGGGGCGGCCGAACGCGAGACCAGCAACACCTACGCGGCATTCGACGCATGGGCACGCAGGCGTGGTGTCAGTCTCTCCCCGTTTTTCGACACGCGCGAGTGTCATTCGTCGATAACGGGCGAGTCACACACCGCGCTCGTGCTGCCGGTGATGAGCCTCGCCGTCTACGAGGGCGACCGGCTCAGCGCCGTCTTCCCGCACGCCGACGAGGACCGTGCGTACACCGTCGGGGAGGCCCTCGACGCGCTGGAGGACGATGGCGGGGAAAGCGATGAGAACGCGACGCGCGAGCGGGTTCCGGCCGGCGCGCCCTAACCAGTAGGTTCGAACCGGTACCCATCCCAGTTCTGACTTTCCGGCTCCCTGATACCGGCCGCAGGATCGCGGAGTTGCTCGGTGTAGACGGGGGAGACATCATCCCCGATTTCGATTTCGTCGGTGGTAAGTTGGCCAAGCGCGCGCACCGACTCCCCCTCGACGTCGAACTCGACGATGGCGAGGTGGTTCGGCTCGCGGACGCCGGGCGGCGTGGCGGTGCTCGTTGTCCACGTGACGACCGTTGCCGTATATTCGCTCAGGTCCACGGTATCGACGGGTTCGCTTCCGTCGGGACCGATTGGATGCGGTGGATACGTGATGGAGCCGTCGGCGTACCGGGCCGCTTTCATGGGCGGGTCGTCGCTCATGCGCCCGCCTCCATGATCGTCGTGATGACGCAGTTGCCGAACCCACCCACGTTACACGCCAGTCCCACGTCGGCGTCGACCTGTCGCGGGCCGGCCTCGCCGAGCACTTGCTTGTAGATCTCGTAGCCCTGCGCGACGCCGCTCGCGCCGAGCGGATGGCCCTTCGATTTCAACCCGCCGGAGGTGTTGATGGGCAACTCGCCGTCGCGTTCGGTCGTGCCATCCTCGATTGCCTGCCATGCCTCGCCCTGCTCGGCGAACTCTAGCCCTTCCATCTGGAGGAATTCGAGGATGGTGAACATGTCGTGGAGTTCGGCCACGTCGATGTCTTCGGGACTGTGCCCACTCATCTCGTAGGCCTCTCTCCCTGACTCGACCACCCCACTCATCACCGTCGGCTCGGCACGCTCGTGGACCACGTGGGTGTCGGTCGCGCCGCCGACGCCGCTCACGAGGGTGTACTCGTCGGTGTATTCGCGGGCGACCGATTCGGGGCAGAACATGAGCGCGGCACTCCCGTCGGTGATGGGACAGAAGTCATAGAGTCTGAGCGGGTCGGCGACGATTGGACTCCCGAGTACAGTATCGAGGTCGACTTCCTTTTGAAACTGGGCGTGCGGGTTGTCGACGCCGTTCTCGTGGTTTTTCACGGCGACCTTCCCGAGGCTCTCGCGCGGCGCGTCGTAGCGGTCGAGATAGCGCCGTGCCGTCAGCCCCGCGAAGCTCGGCAGCGTCACGCCGTGTTTGTACTCGACGGGGTGGGTGAGCGAAGCGATCACGTCCGTGGCCTCGCCCGTCGAGCGATGGGTCATCTTCTCGCCACCGACTAACAGAGTCATCTCGCTCGCGCCCGACGCGATCGACTGCCACGCGGCGTACATGCCGGCACCGCCGGACGAGGAGGTCTGGTCCACACGTTGAGTGTACGCCGGCACACAGTCCAGATCGTGGGCGAGCGCGTTCGGCACGCCGGTCATCCCCTCGAACTCGCCCGATGCCATGTTCGAGACGTACAGATGCTCGACAGTGTGGGGTTCGACGCCCGCATCGTCGAGACATTCCATCCCGGCTTCGGCGAGCAACTCCCGAACCCACGCCTCGCGCTGGCCGAACTGGGTCATCGACGCCCCGATGACCGCGACGTTCGTGCTCATACCGTCGCCTCTCCCGCCGTCGTTATGGTTGTTTCGACGCTACCGACGAACCCGCCCCGCCGCCTTCCACTCCTCGCCACGGCGGACCTCGCGGGGCGGGGTTCGGCCCCCGAAACGGCCACAGAGCGTCCAGCGGTCGCAGTATTCGGGACCCTCCTCTTCCGTTGCCGCGGTGCGGTCGCGGAGGTGGGCACCGATTGCAGTAGCGATGGCGGCGGCCTCGTCGCGGTCGGCGCTGGCCGGTATCGACAGGGAAGCATCCTTCGGAAGCACGCTGCTCGCGTCCGCTTGCTCGGCGTTCGATTCGTCCGTCTCGGCCATCGAGGGTGTTGATGCCATCAGAGTTGGATGTTGCCGTGGTCCTTCGGCGGTCCCTCCGTTCGCTTGCGGTCGAGGACGTCGAGGTCGCGGACGAGTCGTTTGCGAGTCTCGTTCGGTTCGATGATGTCGTCGACGTAGCCGCGCTCGGCCGCCGAGTACGGGTTGGCGAACTCTTCGCGATACTCGTCCATCAATGCCTGTCGGGTCGCTTCGGGGTCGTCGGCCTCGTCGATTTCGTCGCTGTAGAGGATGTTCACCGCTCCACGCGGGCCCAATACTGCGGTCTCGGCACCGGGCCACGCGTAGTTCGTGTCCGCGCCGAGCAGCTTCGACCCCATGACGATGTACGCTCCCCCATATGCCTTCCGCAGGATCACCGTCACGAGGGGAACCGTCGCCTCGGCGTAGGCGTAGATGAG
>CAZJHA010000245.1:0-3018 GCA_964545755.1 uncultured Halobacteriales archaeon
CGAACAACACCCGCTTCATCCTCTCGTGTAACTACTCGAGTCAGATCATCGACCCGATTCAATCGCGCTGTGCGGTCTTCCGGTTCGGGCCGCTGCCCGAGGCGGCGGTTTCCGAGTACATCGAACACATCGCGGGCGAGGAGGGTATCGAGATAACTGACGACGGCGTGGATGCGCTCGTGTACGCTGCCGACGGCGACATGCGCAAGGCCATCAACGGGTTGCAGGCCGCCGCGACCACGGGCGAGACCGTCGACGAGGAGGCGGTGTACGCCATCACGGCTGCCGCACGCCCCGAGGAAATCGAGGCGATGGTCCAGCACGCCATCGTGGGCGATTTCACCGCTGCGCGCGCGAAACTCGACGACCTGCTCACCGACTGGGGTCTCGGCGGCGGCGACGTCATCGACCAACTGCATCGCTCGGCGTGGGAGTTCGACCTCGACGACAGGGCGACCGTGCGGCTGCTCGAACGGGTGGGCGAGACCGATTATCGCATCACACAGGGCGCGAACGAACGCCTCCAACTCGAAGCGCTGCTTGCGTCGCTCGCACTCGAAGCGGAATGAGGCAGAACTGACCGACGGCAACGACAGCAGTCATATACCCGCCATCGGTAGCATGCGCCATGCTCTCCGGTGTGCTCGCTCTCGCACAGCCCGGACAACTGCCGCCGATAACGACCGGGATGGTCGTCGTCTTCGCCATCACGATTGGGGCCTTCGTGCTGTTTGCGAGCGAACTCGTCCCCGTGGACGTCACCGCATTGCTCGTCATGGTCGCGCTGATGGTGCTCGAACCGTGGACGCGGGTCTCCATCGAGGAGGGCGTCTCCGGGTTCTCCAACAGCGCGACCATCACGGTGTTGGCGATGTTCATCCTGAGTGCGGGCATCAGCCGGACGGGCGCGGTCCAGCGCCTCGGTCGGTGGATGGCCGGCGTCGCCGGCGGCGACGAGCGCCGGCAGCTGCTGTCGGTCATCGGCGTCGCCGGTCTTCCGTCGGGACTGTTGAACAACACGCCCATCGTTGCGATGCTGATTCCGGCGGTCTCCGATCTGGCGCGCGAGGGCGGCACCTCGCCGTCGAAACTGCTGTTGCCGCTGTCGTACGCCTCGATGGTCGGCGGCATGCTCACCCTCATCGGGACCTCGACCAACCTCGTGGCCAGCGACGTCTCGGCGCGCCTGCTCGACCGTCCGTTCTCGATGTTCGAGTTCACGGGGTTGGGTACGCTCGTCTTCGTGACGGGCGCGCTCTATCTGCTGGTCGTCGGCCATCGCCTCATCCCCGAGCGCATCGCGGCCGGCGAGGGACTGCTCGCCGAGTTCGAGATGAGCGAGTACCTGACCGAAGTGGTCGTCGAGACGAACTCGCCGCTCGTGGGGGAGCCGGTCGCGGGGGTCACCGAGGCGGTCGGACCGGCCGTGGTGCAGGTGATTCGTGACGGCGCTCACATCGAGCCGTTCGCCGATGAGACGGTCGAAGACGGCGACGCGCTCGTCGTTCGGGCCGGCATCGGGGAACTCCGTACGCTCGCCGCAACCGAGGGTCTCAGGGTTGCGAGAACCAACGTGGACGAAGGCGAGTTCACCGCCGACGAGCGCCAGCGCTTCGTCGAACTCGTCGTTCCCACGGGGTCGTCGTTCGTCGGGGAGCGTCTCGCGACCTTTCCGTTCGGTGCGGACGTGAACCTGCTGTCGATACGTCGGGGTACCGAGCTGCTCCATCGCCGGCTGGGCGACGTGGCGCTCGACCGTGGCGATACGATTCTCGTACAGGCGACCACCGAACGCATCGAGCGGCTGGCGACGGACCCGAACGTCATCGTCGCGCGCGAACTCGAAGAACCGAACTACCGCACGGCGAAGCTACCCATCGCCGTCGGTATCGTGCTCGCGGTGGTCGGTCTCGCCGCGTTCGGGATTCTGGACATCCTCGTCGCGGCGCTTGCCGGCGTCGTGGCGATGGTACTGACAGGTGTCCTCGATGCCGACGAACTCTACGATGCCGTCGAGTGGGACGTCGTCTTCCTGCTCGCGGGACTCATACCTCTAGGAATCGCCTTCTCCCAGACCGGCGCGGCCGGACTCATCGGCGCGCTGGTCGCCGAGAGCGCACAGTATCTCCCGCCGCTCGGCGTGCTCTGGGTGTTCTACGTGATGACGGCGCTCACGACCGCCGTGGTGAGCAACGCCGGCAGCGTCGTGCTCATGATTCCGGTCGGTGTGGCGACAGCAGCCCAAATCGGCGCGAACCCCTTCGCGTTCGTCCTCGCGGTGACGTTCGCGGCAAGTGCCGACTTCATGACGCCGATTGGCTACCAGACCAATCTGTTGGTATATGGACCGGGCGGCTACCGCTTCACCGACTACGTCCGGGTCGGTGCGCCGCTGCAAATCCTCCTTTCGGTGGTGACGGTGCTCGGCATCTCGCTGTTCTGGGGACTGTGAATCGGGTGTCCAGATGGTGTCGTTTCGGGCTGTGTCGATGTGCGGAAACCGCCCGACGAAGCGGTGAACCAACCGTTTCGAAACGGTACGCAACTGTTTTAGGCGAACGGTGTCTTGTCGGCATATCATGAGTACGCTCGAAGCGGAGTACCGACTGCAGTATTTCGAGGAGGAGGGGTTCGTCCGGAAGGAGTGCCCCGACTGCGGCGATTTCTTCTGGACGCGCGACGAGGGCCGCGAGAACTGCGGCGAGCCGCCGTGTGCGGAGTACGCGTTCATCAACAATCCGAGCCTCGACGAGGAACTGAGTTTGGAGGCAATGCGCGAGGCGTTTCTCTCCTTCTTCGAGGAGCACGACCACGAGCGCATCGACCCCTATCCCGTCGCGGCGAATCGCTGGCGCGACGACGTGCTGCTCACACAGGCCTCCGTGTACGACTTCCAGCCGCTCGTGACGAGCGGGGCGACACCGCCGCCGGCCAATCCGCTGACGATCAGCCAGCCCTGTATTCGGATGCAGGACATCGACAACGTGGGCAAGACGGGTCGGCACACGATGGCCTTCG
>CAZJHA010000246.1:0-3017 GCA_964545755.1 uncultured Halobacteriales archaeon
CGACTTCGTGGACGCGTGGCACAAGGTGATGACCCTCGACCGCTTCGACCTCGAATAATCCTCGGCCGAACCCGGGGTAGCGGTTCGCTGCTCGAACGGTTCTCCGAGCCGCACCGTCCACAGCGCGATTCACAGCCCGGTCGGACAGTCGATGAACGTCGTCTCGATGTCCCACTCCTCGGCGAGCGACTGAAGCGAGCGCACCCCGAACGTCTCGGTCGCGTAGTGACCCGCCAAGAAGACGTGGACGCCGGCTTCGCGCGCCTCGTGGTAGAGTTTCTGCTTTCCCTCACCCGTAATGAACGCGTCAGCACCCCGCTCGACGGCCTCATCGAACCATTCTGCGGCGGCCCCAGTTGCGATGGCGACCTCTTCGATTTCCGTCGGCCCGAAATCGAGCATCGTCACGCCGTTTTCGGGGTCACATTCGGCCGCGAGACGGTCGCGGAGCTCATCGGGTGAGAACCCTGCCGAAGCGCGCCCCGACTGACCGATGTGTTCGTCGCCGAGCGTGCCGAACGGTTTGCACCGACTGAGTCCGAGCGCGTCGGCGAGTCCGGCGGCGTTGCCGATTTCTCCATGTCCATCGAGTGGGAGATGCGAGACGTACAGCGCCATGTCATGCTCGAAAAACGGCGCGAGGCGTTCGTGGATGCGGCCGGTGGCGCGCTCGAACTCGCCCCAGAACAGTCCGTGATGAACCACGAGCGCGTCCGCGCCCGCGGCGGCGGCGCGCTCGGCGATCGCGACGGCGGCATCGACCGCGAACGCGACGTGGTCGATTTCGCCTGTGCCGGCGACCTGCAGCCCGTTGGCGCTCGCATCGAGGGCGGCGTAGGCGTCGGTGCGGAGCCGTTCGCCGAGGCGCTCGCAGAACGTTTCGGTGTTCATGACCGACGTTCGCTCGCCGGCGACAAGAGTGCTGGCCTCTCCGCGGCTCAGCTCTCGGGTGCGAGCCGGTCGGCCCACGACAGCGCTTCCGTGATATCGGTCTGGGGTGGCGAGCAGGTAAAGGCGCGACAGACGTACGCCGTCGGCTCGCCGTCCTGCCACGTTCGGTCGGCCCATATCGGCGGCATTTCGTCGAGTGCGAGCCTGTCGAGCCACTCCTCGAGTACCTCGTCGTTCGGTGGCCGGTGTGCGAGCAGCCGTTTGGGAAGATACGTGCGTCCGATGCGCTCGCGCCACTCCGTAGGGAGCTGTTCGGCGACGACCGTGAGTTCGAGCGAGCCGGAACTGTGGCGGTCGGCCGCGAGCGCGAGCGACGCACGCCGTAACGGGCTGGATTCGATGGTTTCGGCGTGGGTTTCGAGCACCGTTTCCGCAACCGCTTCGAACGCCTCGTCGGATGTGAAATGCGAGAGCGCAAGCAGGGTATCGACGGCCACCCCAGTGCTGGAGGGCGTCGACTGGTCGTCGAGTTCCTGCGGGCGCGCGACGAGCGATTCGCCGCTCTGCGGGGTGAAATACAGCGTTCCTGCATCGGCGTCGAAGAACTCCGCCACGATGGCGCGCCCGAGGTCGAGCGCAAAGGCGAGATGCTCGACGTCGCCGGTGGCCTCGTAGCAGTTGTACGCACCCCGGGCGAGGAAGGCGTAGTCTTCGAGATAGCCGTCGATTGCCACCTCGCCATCCTTGTATCGCCGCGCGAGTCGGTTTTTCTCCTCATCCCATAGCTGCTCGCGGGCGAAGTCGAGCGCCGCGACGACCGTCTCGCCGTAGGCCGTATCGAGCGTGAGACCCGCCTCGGCGAACGCCGAAATCATCAACCCGTTCCACCCAGCCAGTATTTTTTCGTCGCGGGCCGGTCGTGGCCGTTCGGCTCGTGCCGCGAAGACCGCCTCACGGGCGCGTTCGAGTTCCGCCTCGATTTCCTCCGTCGTCGTTTCGTGCTCGTCGGCCAGTTCGTCGATGGCGGTGCTGAGCGTCAACACCGTCTTTCCGTCCTCGAAGTTGCCCGATTCAGTTATTCCGTAGCGCTCACAGAAGAGGTCGGCGGCGAACTCGTCGTCCACCACGTCGTGAATCTCATCGGGCGTCCAGACGTAGAACGCCCCTTCCTCGTGCTCGCCGGAGTCGCCCTCGCTCTGGGCATCGAGCGTGCTGAAGAATCCTCCCTCTGGATGGCGCAGCTCGCGCTCGACGAACCCGAGCGTCTCGCGGGCGATTTCCGCGTAGCGGCGTTCGCCGGTGAGGCGATAGCCAGCGAGATACGCCCGCGCGAGTTCGGCGTTGTCGTACAGCATCTTCTCGAAGTGAGGAACCGTCCACTCGCGGTCGGTCACATATCTGTGGAAACCGCCGCCGACGTGGTCGCGCAGTCCTCCCTCGGCCATCGCGTCGAGCGCCTCGACGGCGACCTCGCGGAAGGCGTCCCTCCCTGTGCGCTCGTGGGCTTGCATGAGGAGGTGGAGGCGTCCGGTCTGGGGGAACTTCTGGCCGCGACCGAACCCGCCATGTTCGCGGTCGGCGTCGCTGACCGCGCTCTGGGCGGCGGTTTCGAGCAGCCCCTCCTGTATTTCGCCCGGAGTTTCGGGCGTCTCCTCCAACTCGCCGGTCATCGCGTCGGCCCACTGGTCGGCGCGCTTTTCGATGTCCTCGCGGTCGTCTTCCCACGACTCGGCGATGGAGTCGATAAGGTCGAGAAAGCCCGGCTGGCCGCGTTTCGCTTCTCTGGGGAAGTACGTGCCCACGTAGAATGGCCGTCCATCGGGCGTGAGCCAGACCGACAGCGGCCAGCCGCCCCGGCCGGTGACCATTCCGCACACAGTTTGGTAGAGCCGGTCGAGGTCGGGCCGTTCCTCCCTATCGACTTTGATGGGAACGAAGTCCTCGTTGAGCCGCTCGGCCACCGCCCTGTCTGCGAAGCTCTCGTCGGCCATGACGTGACACCAGTGACATGCCGAGTAGCCAATCGAGAGGAAGATCGGTACGTCACGCTCGCGCGCGGCATCGAGCGCGTCGTCGTCCCACGGCTGCCAGTGGACGGGGTTGTCGGCGTGCTGGCGGAGGTACGG
>CAZJHA010000247.1:0-2989 GCA_964545755.1 uncultured Halobacteriales archaeon
AGTTCCCATCGCTGCGTTGCATCACTGCATTAGGCAGTCTCTTCCTAAAAAAAAGCATCGATTAGTGTTCAATAGACGACACCGAGGCAGCAAACAGCTTCGGCGACCACCACTCAACCGAGCCCGGCCGCGTGGGTGAGGAAACCGAACCGCTCATGCTCGTTCGAGCGGGAGCGAAAGCCGATGGTAACCGTTCGCAGCCCACGCACCGACCGCCCGGCTGCAAAGCGGCCGCGATGAACACGTGGCAGCGCCGGACGGCCTACTCGATGGGCGTACTCACGGCCCTGATAGTCGTCTATGCGGTCGTCTACGACTACGGCATGAGCGCCTTCGAGGGCGAACCGGAGACGTTCCTCCACTCGCTGCAGGTCGTCGTCGAGGCGTTCACCACGACGGGCTTTGGCTCCGATGCGCCGTGGACGAGTCCGGCGATGAACGTGCTGGTCATCGTGATGGACTTGACGGGGGTGGCGCTGGTCTTCCTCGCGCTCCCGGTGGTCGTCTTTCCGCTGCTCGAAGAGAGCCTCTCGACGAGCGCTCCCACGAGTGCGGACCTCACCGACCACGTGGTCATCTGTACGCACACACCCCGCGGCGAGACGCTCATTGAGGAACTCGACAGTCGAGAGATACCGTACGTCGTCCTCGAAGCCGACCGCGACCGCGCCGACGGTCTCCACGAGGACGGTCTCGAAGTAGTGCACGGCGACCCGGAATCGCCCGACGCGCTCACGCGGGTGAACCTTGCGGCTGCGCGGGCGCTCGTCGCCGACGCCAGCGACGAGGTGAACGCCTCCATCGCGCTCGCGGCCGCCGACGGCGATACACGAATTATTACGTTCGTCGAGGACACCGCGGTCGCCGACTACCACCGGTATGCAGGGGCCGACGACGTGTTCTCGCCGCGCCGGCTCGTCGGCGAGAGCCTCGCCGACAAGGTCACCACGGCAGTCTCGGCGGAACTCGGCGACGTCATCGAGATCGACCCCGAGTTCGAGATCGCCGAACTCCCGGTCCAGCCCGGCAGCGACCTCGCGGGTGCCACCATCGCCGACAGCGCCATCGGCGAGCAGACGGGCGCGAACGTCATCGGTGCGTGGCTGCGCGGGGAGTTCGTCAGCCCTCCGGGTCCCGAGACCCGTCTCGACGAGCACTCGCTGCTGCTCGTGGCCGGCCGGCAGTCACAGCTCGAACGGCTGAAGGAGATGACGATGCTGGAGACGCGTCCACGCCGGCGCGGTCGCGGCGTCGTCGCCGGTCTCGGCGAGGTCGGCTCGACAGTCAGAGAGGTCGTCGAGACCGACGGTCTCGATACGGTCGCCGTCGACATCGAGGACGGCCCGAACATCGACATCGTCGGCGACGTGACCGACGAGGCGACCCTGCGGGAGGCGGGCGTCGACGAGGCGAGTGCGGTGATTCTCGCACTGCCGGACGACACGCAGACGATCTTCGCGACGCTGGTCATTCGTGAACTCGCACCCGACGTGGAGGTGCTCGCGCGCGCAAAGGAGACCGCAAGCGTCCGCAAGCTCTACCGCGCCGGTGCGGACTACGTGCTCGCGCTCGCAGTCGTCAGCGGGCGGATGCTTGCCTCCACGATTTTGGACGAGGAGGTGATGGGCTTCGACAAACAGATCGAGGTGGTCAAGACCCGCTGTTCGCGCCTCGCTGGACGCACCCTTCGGGACGCGGATGTCCGTGCACGCACCGGCTGTACCGTCGTCGCCGTTGAGCGCGACGGCACGACCATCACGGATGTGGGTCCCGACTTCAAGGTGCGAGCGAGCGACGAACTCGTCGTCGTCGGCACCGACGCGGACATCAATCGTTTCGCTGCACTGTTGGAGTAGTCGCCCACAAAACATATGCTGGCGTGACAGCATATCGCGGTATGCCCTCCCATACCCGTACCGTGACCGCGCTCGTACTGGTGTCTCTCGTTGTGCTCGCCGGCTGTATGGGCGGCGGTGGCGCGGGCGGCAGCGAAGAACTTGCCTCCAGCAGTGGCGGCACGGGCGGTGGGAACGCAAACACTGGCGGCGCTGGGGCGGGCGGCGGGCCGGCGGCCGGTAGCGCACAAGTAGATGGGGAAGCTCTCCAAGCCGGACAGGCACGAATCAAGACCGGTCGCGTGCGGTTGGCGGTCGAAAACGTCACCAGTACCAGCGAAAACCTGACGCGGGCCACGCGGCGGCTGGGTGGCTACGTCAGCGCATCGAGCGCGAGCACGCAGACCATCGACGGGGAGAATCGCACGACTGGACAACTGGTGCTCAGAGTCCCACGTAGAAACTTCTCGGCGCTTTTCGGGCGCGTCACGACCGCTGGGACGGTGCGTGACAAAGACACCAACACGACCGACGTCAGCGGACAGTTGGTCGACCTCCGCGCGCGCCTGAACAACTCGCGGGCACAGCGCGAGCGTCTTCGGAACCTCTATGCGAACGCCAGCAACACCGAGGCCACCCTCGACGTCCAGCAACGACTGTCGGCCGTGCAGTCACGAATCGAACGGCTCGAAGGCCAGTTGCAGTCGCTCAGAGGCCAGGTCGCCTACTCGACGATTACTGTGGACCTCGAAAAACCCGTCGCCGACCAGCCGAGCGAGCAGTGGTACGACGTCGGCGTACTCGGGGCCTTTCTCTCCTCGGTCGGCGGCGTCGTCACGGCGCTGCGGGCGCTCGTGGTCGCGCTCGCGTATCTCGGGCCGTACCTCCTCGTCTTCGGTCTCCCCATCGGAGCGGTGGGATACGCCGCCTATCGGTGGCGCAACGCGACCTGAGATTCGGCGGAGCGGTTTTGGCGCTGGCGATGCGGTTTCGTACATGGAGTTCACCGTGATTCAGGGTGATATCGCCGCCCAGCAAGCGGATGTACTCGTGAATGCCGCCGGCACCAGTTTGGAAATGGGCTCGGGCGTCGCGGGCGCGCTCAGGCGTGGCGCGGGCGGCGAAATCAACGACGAGGCCGTCTCGCAGGGACC
>CAZJHA010000248.1:0-2951 GCA_964545755.1 uncultured Halobacteriales archaeon
TTCAGGGTGCCTACCACGGGATGACCAACGGTGCTCTCTCGCTGATGGGCGACACTGATGCCAAAGAGCCTGTTACGGGATTGATGGCCGATGTTCACCACCTTCCCTTCCCCTACGACTACCGCTGTCCCTTCGACGTGGGTGGTGAGGAGAGTCACCGTCTCACGAGCACCTACATCGAGAACCTCCTCAGCGACCCTGACGGCGGTATCACCGACCCCGCCGGGATGATTCTCGAACCCGTTCAGGGCGAGGGAGGGGCGGTCCCGGCACCGGCCGAGTGGCTTCGGGAGATGCGACGCATCACGCGCGAGCGCGACATCCCCCTGATTGTGGACGAAATTCAGACTGGTCTCGGTCGTACCGGAGAGACCTATGCCTTCGAGCACGCGGATATCACGCCCGATGTGCTCACTCTCTCGAAGGCCATCGGTGGTGGGCTTCCGCTCGCAGTCGTCGTCTATGACGAATCACTCGATGTCTGGGAACCGGGCGCTCACGCGGGCACCTTTCGTGGCAACCAACTCGCAATGGCGGCTGGCGAGGCGACCATCGAGTACGTACTTGCAAACGACCTCGACGACCACGCCACCGAAGTAGGCGCTCGTTTCCGTGACCGACTCACCGACACAGCCGAGCGCTTCGATGCGATTGGAGACGTTCGCGGGCGTGGCCTGATGCTCGGCGTCGAGTTCGTCGACCCGGACGCCGACTGGCAGGGCGCAGGTCCCTACGCTCCGGATGGCGATTTCGCGGAGGCCGTCCAGGCCGAGTGTTTCGACCGCGGGGTTATCGTTGAACGCGGTGGGCGCGACAGCGCAACTGTCCGGTTCCTTCCACCCTTGGTCGTCTCGAAAAAGCAGATTGACGACATCGCCACGATCTTCGCCGAAGCGGTCACTGTCGTTGCGAACACCGCCGAAGACCCGGCTGAGGTGACAGCATGAGCGGGGACGAGTTGTTCCTCGGCTCGGAGGCGGGCAACACCGCCTACCGGGAGGCGATGCAGCGGGCAACCGAAGCCGTCCTCGATAGTTTCGCTACCAACGAGGAACCATATTCGGGGCGGTCCCCTGCGACACTCACTGACCAATTCGAGGAACCAACCATCCCGGAGCACGGGACGGGCCTCGATACCGCCATCGATGAGGTGGCCGACACCGTGCTCCGCCATTCGGTTGCCACATCGAACCCGCGGTGTGCAGCCCACCTCCAATGCCCACCGATGATTCCCGGCCTCGTGGCCGAGGCGATGCTCACCGCGACAAACCAGTCACTCGATTCGTTCGACCAGGCACCCGCCGCGACCGTCCTCGAACAGCGGGTCGTCGATGCACTCTGTGAGTTGTTCGAGTTCCCCGACAGTGCGGATGGCGTCTTCACCAGCGGTGGGACACAGTCGAATTTTCAGGCCCTTCTGCTCGCCCGAGACCGATACTGCCATCGGGAGTTCGGTCGGGACGTACAGGCTACCGGACTTCCGTCGGCGGCCGACTCGTTTCACATCCTCTGTTCGGAAAGCTCCCACTTCACGGCGAGGCAGGCCGCACACCATCTCGGTCTCGGCGAGGACGCTCTCGTCACCGTCCCGACGGACCACGAGGGTCGGATGAACCTGGACGCGCTCGATGCGACGCTTGCTGCTCTCGAAGCAGGGGAGGGTGAACCGTTCGCACTCCTCGGGACGGCGGGCACGACCGACTTCGGGAGTATCGACCCTCTCGGTGGGCTCGCGGACCGGGCTGGCGACCACGACCTGTGGTTCCATGTGGACGCGGCATACGGTGGCGCGCTCGCGTTGACCGACGACCACGATGCTTTGCTCGATGGAATCGAGCGAGCGGATTCCATCGCCGTCGATTTCCACAAACTGTTCTATCAGCCCATCAGTTGCGGGGCGTTCCTCCTCCACGACGGCGACGATTTCGAGTGGATGGCGCATAATGCCGCCTATCTCAATCCAAAAGAACACGACGAGGATGGCGTCCCGAATCTCGTTTCGAAGTCGGTCCAGACGACCCGCCGATTCGACGCGCTGAAGCCGTACGTCGCGTTCCGAGCGCTCGGCCGCGAAGGGATGGCGACTCTCGTCAACGAAACCCTCGAACTCGCCGACGGTGCGGCGTCGCTCATCGACTCCGCCGACGATTTCGAGGTGTTGCACGACCCGACGCTGACCACCGTCGTCTTCCGGTACCGGCCGCGCGAAGAGATGACCGACAGTGCGGTGAGTCGGTTGAACGACGAAATCCGACGCGCGCTGCTCCACGATGGCCGGGCCGTCGTCGCCCGGACCGAAATCGAGGGCGTGACCAGCCTGAAGTTCACCCTGTTGAACCCGACCGCCACACTCGACGATGTGGCCTCGATGCTGGAGACCATCCGGCAGTGTGGTATGGGAGTCGATTCGGAACGGGAGGTATCGGCATGAGTCTCGGCGTCGGACACGAGGAGGACGGCGTTGACCCCGGAGAGCGGGCCGACATCGCCACCGTCCACGCGTTCCTCAACTGCTACCTCCGGGAAACCGGTACCTACGAGGTACACGACGAGGGCGTGGCCGGCGTCGAACCCGGGTCCGAGGGGGTACTCCGCGCCCGCCTGCCCGCACAGGGCATCGACCTGTTAGCGCCGCTCGAACACCGCTCCCCGACGGAGCGTCACCTGTTCGAGACGCCCATCCACTATCGCCTTCCCGATGGGACGACTCACCCGGCGGACGCAGCCACGCTCGCTTCGGTCGTGGTGAAGGACCTCTCGCTCGCGCGGGACGGTGACGCCGTTCCGGACGAACTCCTGGAGCGCGTCCTCCGGAGCAAACGGACCACCGAATCGTTCGTCGCGGCCCGCACGGGTGACGAAGAACGGCTCTACGACGAGCAACTCTCGTTTCGTGACGCCGAGCAGGCGCTCGTCTTCGGCCACCACCGCCATCCGACGCCGAAGAGCCG
>CAZJHA010000249.1:0-2926 GCA_964545755.1 uncultured Halobacteriales archaeon
AGCGCCGCGCGCTCGTTCGGTTCGAGGTCGAGCAAGTCCCACGTCCGCATGTCGTCTGGAATCTCGACGCCGTCGAACTCGTCCTCGTCGAGGTGGATGAGCACCTCGCCGCCGGTGACCTCGTAGGCTGGGTGGCCCGCGATGACCTTTGCGGTGGTCGATTTGCCCGAGCCATTGGGACCCATCAGTGCGTGGATTTCACCCGACTGGACTTCGAGGTCCACCCCGTCGAGGATCTTCTCGCCGCCCTCAGCGACCTCTGCGTGGAGGTCGTTCAGTTCTAAACGTGCCATTGTCCTATCACCCGACTCTTGGCTCGTGGACCTGATAATGGTTTTCATTCACCTGTAACGATTTTCGATGAGGGGAAATGATTTTCCCGAGCGCGAAAGACATATGCCACGCACGGCGATTCCGCCGATGGTTGGCGTGCATGGAGAGGTACGTTCGCAACCCTTTTTCCCGACGGCGATGAGCCGCGTGTATGAACTCCCTCGGCGTCCTGGCGAGCGCCACGTCGCTCCTCCAGCTCGCTACGCCGAACGGGACCGGGACGAACGGGACGAACGACACGAACGGCAGCATCGAGGAGGGGTCACAGGAAGCCGTCCAGACCGCCAGCCGCATCCTTCCCGAATGGGTCCCGGAGTGGTCGGTGCGCGCAGTACTGGCGGTGCTGACGCTCGCACTCGCGTGGTACGGCGGCAAGCTGCTCGTCAGGCTCATCGGCCGCCGCGTCGCCCGTCGGTTCCGTCGCCCGAGCGTCAGTCGAGCGGTGTTGCGAACGATGCGCGCCGCGGTCATGTTCGTCGCGGTGCTCACGGCGGCGGCGCTCATCGGCGTCGGTCTCGACGATCTCCTCCTTTCGGTGACGGTGCTCACCGCGGCCGCTGCCGTCGTGATCTCGCCTATCCTCGGCAGCATCATCAGTGGATTGTTCGTCCTCTCGGACCAGTCCTATGAAATTGGAGACATGATAGAGATCGCCGACACCGACGGCGGCACCCGTGGTTTCGTCGAGGACATCACCTTCCAGTACACCAAGATTTTCACGCTCGACAACACCTTTCTGGTGATTCCCAACGGCACGATCCGGGACCGCGACGTCATCAACTACTCGGCCGAGGACCTCCGGACGCGACTCACGCTCGATGTGTTGGTGCCCTACGAGTGCGACCTCGACGAGGCACGGACTCTCATCGAGCGCGCAGCGCAGGAGGACGAGGTCGTCATCCGCGGTGGCCCGGACATCCGTATCGGCAGCGCGCGCTATCCGGCCGCGCCGACCTGCTACATCGACGAGTACGCCGACAACGGCGTCTCGTTGCGCCTTCGCTACTGGGTGAAGGAGCCGTACAAACTCCTCGCAGTGCGCTCGCGGGTGCAGGAGAACGTCTGGGGGGCCTTCGAGGGAGCCGACATCGGCTTTCCGTATCCCCACCGGCAGGTGGTCTTCGACGAGCCGGACGAGGACCCCGAGCGCCGTCGATGACTCACTCGGCCGGCGAGGCAGTGACGACCCGACAGTCGAGCTGTTCGCGCAGGAAGTCCGCCACGTCCGGCTCGTCGATGAGCCGGTGGACCATCCGCCGCCAGCGGCTGGCCTGTTTGCGACCGATGACGACGATATCCGCACCTTCGAGCGCGATTTCGTCGAGAATCGTCTCCTCGACCAGAAAGCCCGGCCGGACGGCATAGCGCGTGTTCGACAGCGGGCCGAACGCCTCCTCGACGGCGTCTTTCAGCGCCGATTGGGTGACGCGCTGACCTGACTGATAGAGGTCGATGTGCAGCACGCTAAGGGCCGCGTCGTGTTCGTCGGCGACGTCGATTGCGGTTTCGAGGGTCCGTCGTGAGTGCTCGCTCAGCGGATACCGGACGGGCACGACGACCAGCGTCATTCCTCGGAGGGAAACGTCGAAGACGCCTGAACGTTTCCATTCCGTTCGAACCCAGCAGTCACTTGCCGCTCGAACGTCTATCTGAGGTATGGAAGCGACAACGGCCGACGGCCGGACCCTCTACGTCGACCGCGAGGAGGCAGAGCGCGGCTCGAAAGGTCCGTTTTTCGTCGTCTATGCCGACGAGCGCGCCGAGCGGCGGTGGGGATATTTCTGCGGGAACTGCCGGTCCTTCGATAACGCGATGGACGCGATGGGCCGCATCAAATGTAACCGCTGTGGGAACATCAAAAAGCCCGACGAGTGGGACGCGGCCCACGAGTAGCGACGGGAATACGGCCGCGCATGGCAGGCTTCTGTGCGCCGTCTGCGCACGAACGCTTATTGTGCCGGCGTGAGTAGCTCCATGTACATGGGGACTGTTAGCACGACCCCGTCCGAGGAGGCCCGGTCGATATTTTCCGAGCTCGGCTACACGGTATCGGGAAGCAGCGGCGAACTCAGAGCCGAGCGCAAGTGGCGTGTCGTTCACGTCACGGCCGCCGACGAGGCGACCGAACTCCCGGAATCGGGCGAGCTTCGCTGTTTCGTCGCGTGGATGGATGCGGCCCACGACCTCAGGGAGCGCCTGCTTGAGACCAAACCCGATTACGACTGGGCGGTCATCGGCGTCGATGGCTCGGAGAAGTACGAGGTGCTCCACCCCTCCGTCGGGTCGTCGCTGGTCGCCTAGAGTTCTCGTCGCGCCGCCGCGAGACCGCCGTCGGCGTCGATTCCTTCGTCTTCGAGCACGTCGCCGAGCGCCGCGAGCAGTTCCAGGACGTTCGCCGGGCGCGCGGAGTAACCCATACAGCCGACCCGGAGCACCTCGCCCGAGAGGTCGCCCAGCCCGCCCGCGACCTCGATGTCGTAGCCGTCGAGCAATCCCTCGATGACCACCCCGTCGTCAACGCCACTGGGCAGGGCAACGGTGTTCAGGCTCGGGAGCCACGACTCGCTGGCGATGTCGAGACCCATCGCCTCGA
>CAZJHA010000250.1:0-1181 GCA_964545755.1 uncultured Halobacteriales archaeon
CGCTACCACGCCGACGCCGAGACGCCACTCGTGACGGGGATGAGCGCCTCGCCGGGTGGCGACGAGGAGGCGATACGCTCGGTCTGTGAGAACCTCGGGCTGGCGAACGTCGCGGTGATGACCGAGGAAGACGCCGACGTCGCCGACTACACCCACGACACGAGCGTCGAGTGGGAGCGCGTGACGCTCCCTGACGAGATCCTCACCATCCGGGACGCGCTGGTTGCGGTCATCGAAGAGCGGTTGGAGCAGTTGAAGGAACTCGGCGTGACGCGCGCGACGAGCGCGGACATCTCCCAGCGCGACCTCAACCGGATTCGGGGCGAACTCCAGCAACTCATCGACAACGACCAATCGGAGGGCTACGAGGGGATGTCCATCCACGCCGAAGTGATGAAACTCCGGCGGGCGGTGACCCTCGCCGAGACCCAGAGCGTCGAGTCGCTCCGTCGATACTTCGAACGCCAGCGCAACGCCGCGCGCTCGTCGGGCGCGTCGAAGGCGAGCCAGCGGTTCGTCTCCGAAGCCAAAGTAAGGGAGGCGATGGAGCAGGCCGAAACGTACGACGACCTCCATCCGAAGTTCCGGCGGACGCGAATCCTGCTCGCCCAATGTCTCGGTATCGAGGGTGGCGAGCGGGTCATCGTCTTCACCGAATCCAGGGATACGGCCGAGACCCTGACCGAGTTTTTGGGTGCGCATTTCGAGACGCGGAAGTTCGTCGGACAGGGCGACAAGGAGGGCTCCGACGGGATGACCCAGACCGAACAACAGGAGACCCTCGATGCGTTTCGAGCGGGGGGCTTCGAGGTATTGGTCTCGACATCGGTCGCCGAGGAGGGCCTCGACGTGCCGGAGGTCGACCTTGTCCTGTTCTACGAACCGGTGCCGACGGCCATCCGCTCGATTCAGCGCAAGGGGCGGACGGGCCGCCAGACCGAGGGTCGGGTGATGGTGTTGCTCGCCGAGGACACCCGCGACGAGGCGTATTTCTGGAAGTCGCGCCACGAGCAGTCACGCATGACCGACGAACTCGATAGTTTGAAAGGCGCCGCCGGAGCCATCGAATCCGACCTCGCCCAGCAGGGTCTCGATGCGTTCGACGGTGCGGTGGAAGAACCGTCGGACGCGGGGACGGTGGGCGATGGCGGCCAGTCGGGGCTGTCGTCGTTCGCCATACC
>CAZJHA010000250.1:1281-2925 GCA_964545755.1 uncultured Halobacteriales archaeon
CTCGAAACGCTCGCGGTCGGCGATTACGTGCTGTCGGATCGGGTGGTCGTCGAGCGCAAATCCGTGAGCGATTTCCTCGATACGCTCACCGGCGGCGACCGGTCGATATTCGAGCAGGTCGGGGATGCGACGCGCCACTACGCCCGCCCTGTGGTGCTCATCGAGGGTGGGGATCTCTACGGCGAGCGCAACGTCCATCCGAACGCAATTCGTGGAGCGCTCGCTTCTCTCGCTGTGGATTTCGGCGCGAGCGTCCTCCGGACGACCGACGAATCCGACACCGCCGACCTGCTGCACGTGATTGCGGGCCGCGAGCAGGAGATGGATGGGCGCGAGGTGAGCGTCCACGGCGAGAAAGGGGCCAAAACGCTCGCAGAACAGCAGGAGTACGTCGTGAGCGCCATCGCGGACATCGGGCCGGTGACCGCGCGCGCCCTCCTCGAAGCGTTCGGCAGCGTCGAGGGCGTGATGATAGCCAACGAGGACGATTTACGGGAGGTGTCGGGTGTCGGCGACGTGACCGCCGAGCGCATTCGAGAGGTCGTCGGCAGCGATTATGACTCCTGAGTCCCGGCGATACCTTCTTCTAATTGGGAATACAATCATTCTCGTATGGGCATGACACGCCGCGGGTCGCGGTGGTTCGGCTATTTCATCATCGCAGTTGTCGGTGGGCTGTTTGCCCTCTCGGAATTTTCGATTTCCGGCTCGACGGCCGGTGCGCTGATCGGATTCGGAACGCTGTTCATGGTTGGCGTGCTGTTCGTCCTCGCCGGTTTCGAGACGCCCCTGGCGAGCCAATTCGGCTGGCACCGAATTTTCGGCCTCGGCTTCGTCATGATGGGAGTTGTCAATCTACTCAACGTCTTTTTCTCTTGGACTGACAATGGCGGCATACTCTACGCCGTTGCCACCCTCTCGCTGGCCGTGCTGTTCGCGTTCATGGGATTCGACATCGCTCGCGGCGGTCCCCACTTCGATGTCGACCGTGACGAGACGGTTTGACCTACTTCCGCGCAGTCCGCACGGCGTCGAGGGCTTCTGCGGCCTCGCGGGCGGCGGCGAGGTGTTCGCGCGTCCGACCCAAGTCTTCGGTTTCTTCGGCCGTGGCCGTCAGTTCGGCGAGCGTGCGCGACAGCGACGCCTCGGCCGCGCCGAGGTCGCTCGCTCCACCCGCGGGCCGGGTGGTCGTTTTCGGCTGCTGTCGGTCTCTCCCCGCGGTATCGCCGTCGGTCGGGGTCCTCGCGTGTCGGTTTCGTGTCGGTGCCGACCCCGAATTCCGTGGTTGCTGAGTCGTGCTCTGTGGTGGTCGGTCCGTGCGGTTCGGTCGCGTTTGCGGTTGTTCGCTGGCGGCTTGCCCGTCGTTCGCGGTCGTGGGTGCCGGTTCGTCGGCGGCCGCGTCCGTGGTGGCTGCTCGGCCGTCCGCTCCGCCTTCGGTCGCGGTTTGCTGGCAGGTCGGACAGAACGTCTGGCCGTCATAGCGAAAGAGCGGGCTTCCACAGGTGTCGCAGTGGGTGTCGGTCATCGTCGCGCCCTGCAGGAGCAGCTCGCTCATCTGCTCGGTGGTCTCGCGCTTTTCGTCCTCCTCGGCGAAGCGCTCGCGGAGTTTCTCGCGTTCGGCTTCCTTATCGAAGTCGCTCATAC
>CAZJHA010000251.1:0-2861 GCA_964545755.1 uncultured Halobacteriales archaeon
AAGAACCCGCAGGCGTTCAGTTACGACGGCGTGCTCTCGCAGGGTAACGGACTCCTCACGATTGTCGAGGACGCCGCCCAGCACGCCGACCTCCTCCGGAAACTGCTGAACGTGCCCGACGAGGGGTCGGTGAAACTCGACAAGGGTATTGGGATGGACGTCGATACGCAGATGGTCATCATCTCGAATCCCGATTTGGAGGCGCAGTTGAACCAGCACGCCGAGCGCAACGCCGACGACCCGCTGAAGGCGCTCAAACGCCGCCTCGACAGGCGGGAGTTCGAGTATCTCACCAACGTTTCGCTCGAAGCCGAGTTGATTCGGCGCGAACTCACCAACGAGACCGCGATCTGGCGCACCGAGAGCTACGAGGCACTCGAAGAGCAGATCGCCGAACCGGTCGCGGTCTCGGTCGGCATCGGCAGCGATGTTACCGAGGTCGAACTCGCACCGCATGCGGTCGGGGCGGCAGCGCTCTACAGCGTCGTCACGCGACTCGACGACACGGACCTCCCGACGGGGATGGACCTCGTGGACAAGGCGCTGCTGTTCGACCAAGGCTACCTTCAGCACGGCGACGAGCGCACCGGGCGCGAGGCGTACGACTTCGACGACGGCAATGCCGACGGCGAGAGCGGCATTCCCGTCACCTACACCCGTGATATCATCGCGGACCTGCTGTACGCAGATCGCGAGCGCCACCATCCTGATTTGCCTGTCGAGGACGTGGTCATGCCACAGGACGTGCTGAACGCGATGGCAGCCGGGCTGGCCGAGGCACCGGTGTTCTCGACGGGCGAGCGCGGCGAGTTCGAGAGCCGCGTCGTGCAGGTGAAAAACCAGCTGTTCGAGCGCCAGCGCGAGGACGTCCTCGAAGCACTGCTCCACGACAAGCGCGTCGACGAGGCAACCGTCACCGAATACGTCGAGCACGTCTATGCGTGGGCAACGGACGAGGAGGTCGAGAACGACCGCGGCGAGCGTGAGGAGCCGGACCCGCTCGTGATGAAGGTCTTCGAGACCGAACACTTGGGGCGGTTCGGTCCCGAGAGCTACGACGGCAACCAGCCCTCGCCAGCGGTCAAACAGTTCCGCACGGAGAAGATCATCACTGCACTGAACAGACATGCGTGGCACAGCCGCGACGAGGAGTTCCGCGCGAGCGACGTCGCACTCACCGAAATTCCGGTCATCGACACCGTCCTTGGAAGCTACGACTGGGAGGACGTCCGACGGGCCTACGAGGATTTCGACCCGCGCCAGTGGGAGGACCCGCCCAGTGGCACGGAGACGGCGCGGCTCAAGGAGCAAACCATCGCAAAGATGGTCGAACTGTTCGACTACAGCGAGGCGAGCGCCGAGTTGACCAGCCGGCACGTCATGGGACAGGTGAGCTACCGATGGGACTGAGGGAGGACCTCGAACGCTACCGGGAGGTCGGCGAGGAGCGCCGCGAAGACCTCGCGGAGTTCATTCAGTATGGGGACCTCGGCGGCAGCGGGCCGGATTCGGTGCGTGTTCCCATCAAGATCGTCGACCTACCGGGCTTCGAGTACGACAAGCGCGACCAGGGTGGCGTCGGACAGGGCGACGGCGACACGCCCCAGCCGGGTCAACCAGTTGGAGAGCCACAGCCCGGTGACGAGGAGGGTGAGGCCGGCGAGGAGGGGGGCGAGCACGAATACTACGAGATGAATCCCCAAGAGTTCGCCCAGGAACTCGACGAGCGGCTGGGTCTCGACCTCGAACCCAAGGGAAAACAAGTACTCGAGGAGACCGAGGGCGATTACACCGACGTCAGTCGGACCGGTCCGAACAGCACGCTCGATTTCGAGCGGATGTTCAAGGAGGGGCTGAAGCGAAAGTTAGCGATGGACTTTGACCGCGAGTACGTCCGCGAGGCGCTCAGAGTCGATGGCATGGGTCCCGAGAGCGTCTTCGAGTGGGCGCGCGGCAAGCATCTGCCAGTCTCGCGGGCGTGGCTCGACGACGAGTACGCGAAACTCACAGGAACGGAGCGCACGCGCTGGCCGTCCATCGAGGTGATGGAAAAGAACGTCGAGGAGGAAGATACCGCCGCCCGCATCCGCACGGAGGGCATCGACCACGTGCCCTTCCGCCGCGAGGACGAGCGCTACCGCTACCCCGAAATCGTCGAGGAACACGAGAAGAACGTCGTTGTCGTCAACATTCGGGACGTCTCGGGGTCGATGCGCGAGCAAAAACGCGAACTCGTCGAGCGGACCTTTACCCCGCTGGACTGGTACTTGACTGGGAAATACGACCATGCCGAGTTCGTGTACATCGCCCACGACGCCGAGGCGTGGGAAGTCGAACGCGAGGAGTTCTTCGGCATTCGTTCGGGTGGCGGCACCAAAATATCGAGCGCATACGAACTCGCGGCGGCGGTTCTCGACGAGGCGTACCCGTGGAGCGACTGGAACAGGTATGTGTTCGCCGCTGGCGACTCCGAGAACTCCTCGAATGACACCGAAGAGCACGTGATTCCGCTGATGGAGTCGATTCCCGCTAACCTCCACGCTTACGTCGAGACCCAACCGTCGGGCAACGCCATCAACGCGACCCACGCCGAGGAGGTCGAACGTCACTTCCACGAAACCGACAATGTCGCCGTCGCGTACGTCAACGGGCCGGGCGACGTCGTCAGCGCCATCGAGACCATCCTGAACACCGAGGACGACAATGAATGACCGCATCACCGCCCAGCGCACGGCAGCGACGCTCGAAGAACCAGTGAGGGAGGCCGCAAACCTCGCTGAAAAACTCGGGCTCGACCCCTACCGGGTGAACTACTGGATCGTCGACTACGACGAGATGAACGAACTCATCGCCTACGACGG
>CAZJHA010000252.1:0-2830 GCA_964545755.1 uncultured Halobacteriales archaeon
ACCATCCGCGGGGAGGCGATGGCCATCGCGGACATCCCCTCGACCATCACGGTGAAATCCGCGAAGACGGGCGTGTAGGCCGCACCCGCGATACAGGGACCGTAGAGCACGCAGATCTGAGGTACTCGACCGGAGAGCATCGAGTGGTTGTAGTAGTATTTTCCGATGCCTTCGCGGTTGGCGAAGAATCCGGTCTGCTGGTCGATGCGACCGCCCGACGAATCCATCAGGTAGAGAACTGGCTGGCCGGTCTTGAGCGCGCGCTGTTGCATCCGGAGGAACTTCTCGACGCCCTTTGCAGCCATCGAGCCGGCTTTCACAGTGAAATCGTTCGCCATCGCGTGCAGCGTGCGGCCCTCGAATTCGGCGGCTCCCGTGAGCAGCCCGTCGGCCGGCAGTCGGTCCTCGCTATCGAAGTTCGCGAACTTACCGTCCTCGAAGGAAAACCCATCGTCGAACCAGAGGTCGAGGCGGTCGCGGACGAACAGTTTGCCCTGCTCGTCAAGTCGGTCCTTGTACTTCTCGGGACCGCCCTGCTCGATGTCGGCGATCTCCTCCCGTAGCAATCGCTCGCGCTCGGTCGGTCCGACTGTGTCCAATGCCGGCGACTCCGCAGACTGGTCGGACGGCTCTGTGGATGCCGGTGGCTCGGCGGTCGTCGCGGGCGCGTCACCGTCGCCGACATAGACCTCGATTTCCTCGCCAGTGTGCTCGGCGAGTGCGCTCCCGATGACGTGAGCCTCCTCGTCGCTCGCCCCCTCGCCGATACGGATTTGCATACCCCTACTGCGCAATAATTGCTGAAAGACTTTTCCATGTATTTGGGTCGGCACCACCGGTGGCTTTTCGGGCCGACTCCACCATCGACGGACGATGACGAGCGACAAGCGCGCTATCAAGGATGGATACGACGATGTCGCCGACGAGTATCTTGCGCGGCGTTCGGACGATGCCGCCGAATCGCCCCACCTCGACTGGCTGTGCGAACGACTCGCCGACGGTGAGCGCGTTCTCGACGCCGGCTGCGGTGCGGGCGTGCCGGTCGCCGAACGGCTGGCCGCCGACCACGACGTGGTCGGTATCGATGTCTCGCGCGGACAGCTCCGCCGCGCCCGCGAGAACGTCGCGCAGGCGCGGTTCGTACAGGGCGACATGAGCACGCTCGGATTCGCCGAAGACAGTTTCGACGCGGTGTGTGCCTTCTTCTCGCTGATTCACGTCCCGCTCGACGAACACACCCGTGTCGCAACGGAGTTCCATCGCGTGCTACGGCCCGGCGGACTGGCCGTGCTCACCGTCGGCGGCGCGGACGGCTGGAGCGGGAATAACCCCGACTGGCTGGGGACCGGTGTCGAGATGCGCTGGAGCTTTCCCGACACCGAGACGAGCGCACGCCATCTCGATAGCGCCGGGTTCGAGGTCCTTGAAAAGCAGTCCATCGAGGACAGCGCCTTCGAGGCCCTCTTCGCCGAAAGCAACGAGGACTAGCCGTCGAGTGCCGCTTCCAGCCGGTCGATGAGTTCGTCGTTGCCGACGTGGACCGGCACCCGCCCGTGGAGTTCGTCGGGGTCGATGTCGAGCAGCGACTGTTCGCCATCCGAGGAGCGCCCGCCGGCCGACTCGACGATGTATCCTATCGGATTGCCCTCGAACTGGAGACGGAGTTTGCCCGAAGGAGCGGATTCGAGCGCCGGGTAAGCGAAGATACCCCCATAGGTGAGCACCTGATTCACGTCGCCGATCATCGCGCCGCTGTAGCGGAGTTTGAGGCTCGTATCCGATTCGACCTCGCGCGCGTAGTCGGTGAAACCATCGGTCCAGTCGGGCACGCGCCCGCCGAAACCGTAGACGGTCGGCTCCGCCGGGAGCGACACGTTCTCGTTTACCGTGTGGCGCTCGCCGTCCTCGATGACGTACTCCGTGGTCTCGTCATCGACGGAGGCCATCATCGTCGTTATCGGGCCGTACAGCGTGTAGGCGGCTCCGACGAGCTCGCGCCCGCGCGCCGGAAGGCGGGCATCGTAGATTCCCACGATGGTGCCCATCGTGTTGTTCGGCTTGAGATTCGAGGAGCCATCCAGCGGATCGACCGCGACGGCGAGTCCGGCATCGTCGCCGACGATTTCCTTGCGCTCTTCGCTCGCGTAGCTGCCGACGCCGTCGATGGCGAGCAGGCGCTCCTCCAAGAGCCGGTCGGCGTGGACGTCGGCCGCGAGCTGTTCTTCACCGCTCGGGTTCTCGCCCTCCTGGTACTCGCGCCGGCCGACCAACCCCTCACGGATATCGGGGGCAGTCTCGGCGAGCACCGCGAAGACCGCCTCGATACTGTCCATCACGAGAGTGCGGCGTCCACGGACTCACCTTCATGAATGACCGCTTCGAGCGCATCGAGCAGTTCGGTGGGATTCTCGCGCTGCCAGACGTTCCGCCCCACGGCGAGTCCCGCTCCGCCGGCGTCCATCACGGCTTTGACGTTCTTGAGAAAGGCCTCGTCCGACACCTTCGACCCGCCGGACATGACGACCTTCGCACCCTCGGTCCCGCCGGCCGCTTTGACTGTGTGTTCCATCGCCTCGCGGCTGCCGGGATATTTGACCTTCGCCACGTCCGCGCCGAGTTCGAGCGCCTCGCGGGCGGCGTAGGCGATGGTATCGGCGTCGGCGGCGTTTCTGAGGCCCTGCCCGCGCGGGTACGACCACATCACCATCGGGAGGTCGTGGGCGCGGGCGGCCTCCTGTGCGTCGCGGAACTCCTCGGCCATCTCGATCTCGTTGTTCGACCCGCCATACAGGGTGAATCCCACGGCGTCGGCCCCGATGTCGGCGGCGTA
>CAZJHA010000253.1:0-2808 GCA_964545755.1 uncultured Halobacteriales archaeon
CGGCAGGTCAACCACAACTACCGGCGCGAGCACGACTGGAACATGTGGTTCGTCGTCACCGCCGGCTCGCGCGAGACGCGCGACGCCATCCTCGCCGACATCGAGGAGCGCACCGGGTGTTCGGTTCTACATCTCCCGATGCTGACCGATTTCTACATCGACCTCGAATTCCCGGTCGTGAACGCCGACCGCTTCGCCCGCGAGTCGAGCGGCGGGGGCGAGGACGTGGACGCGACCGCCATCAGCGAGTCCGCAACGGGCGAGCTCTCGGCGCTCGACGCGCGGCTCCTGCTGGCCATTCAGGACGGGTTTCCGCTGACGGCGACCCCCTATCGCGACATCGCTGCGGGCCTCGACGAGCCGGTCGAGGGCGTGATCGACGGGGTTCGCCGGCTGTGCGAGACGGGCTGTATCAAGCGCATCGGCTGTGTCGTCAACCACGTCGTCACGGGTTTCGACGCCAACTGCATGGTCGTCTGGGACGTTCCCGACGAGGACCTCGACGCTCGCGGGACCGAAGTCGGGGCGCTGCCGTACGTGACGCTTTGCTACCATCGCCCGCGCCGACCCGCACAGGGATGGCCGTACGACCTCTTCACGATGATTCACGGCCGCGACGCCGAAACGGTCGATGAGAAAATCGACGAACTCGCCGCCAAACACCTCCCCTACGACCACGAGCGGCTCTACTCGACTGAAACGTTGAAACAGACCGGTGCGCGCTACGATGAACTTCTCGGCAGCTGAACCGAACCCAGCCGGAGACGCCGCCGAACCGTCGCCACCAGCGGACGTCCGTTGCTAGCGGTCGGCGGTCGTGAACAGCAGCGGTGCGACCAGCAACAGCCCCATCCCCAGATAGAGGTAGTGGCCGGGACCGCCGAGACCGGGCACAATCGCGAACAGCAGGCCGAAGGTCATCGTCTGGAGGGCAAGTACCTTCCCGGAGCGCTGGGTGAGCGCGGCGAGCATCGCGAGCACGAACACGACCAACAGCACCTGCCCGACGTTGTACTGAAGCAGAAACCGATCAAGTACCTGCAGCGGGAGCGGAAACATTCTCGTCGTGGCATGGGTCGGTCCGAGCTTTCAAGGTTACGACCCGTCGCTGCGCGCGCCGAAATCCAGCGGGCGAATCCAGCGATACCAGACGAACAGCGCCATCCCCAGATAGCCAACCCCCCAGACGACCATCCCGACCGTCTCGAAACCCAGCGCCGAGAGGGCGTAGTCCGCGCCGCCGGGGAGCACGACGCCGGCGGCGAGCACGACGGCGAACAGCAGCCGCTCGTCGATGTTCACGGGCGGTCCACCCGACGGTTTCGCCGTCGCAAACGGTTCATACCCTTGCTCGGGTCTCGAAACGCCTCAATCGCACGGTTCCGGTGCGGTCGGACAAGCGATGCAGTTGCGCCCGGTTCGCGCCGGAACGATGGGAAACGACCGGCAACGGTGGTCGTGATTCAATAGCCGGTCGCCTCGGGGATACGTACGGGCAGTCCGCGCGGGCCGCCCGCCGATAGCCACCATGATAGCCACCGACACTCCGACCGACCGTGCCAACCCCGCTGTCGGGGACGTCATCTACGAGACCCGAACTCACGAACGCTACGCCGTCGTCGTGGCCACCGACCCGGCGGGCGTGACCCTGCGCCGAAACGGCGGCGAGCAGTTCGTCCCGCACGCGATGTTCGCGCCGTGGAACGACTCGTCACTACGGGTGGAGCCGGCACGCGCAGAACGCACTGGGACCGAGTCGGCGACGCGCCGGACGGAATCGGCGAGCCACGGGCGGTTCGTGCCCGCCGGAGCGGTTCGCTGTCGTCACCCCTGAGCGGTCGCGACCGGAGGACGGTCGTGGCACTCGCCCGCAATGCACACAAAGCTTATGCTCTCCAAGCGCGAATTACCGACTGGAGCGCGGCGCGCTCCACGTGACAGCGGGGTCCGTTGCGTGGCATCACCTGTAACTTCCCCCTGCTGTCTTTTTCCGTACGTTGTCGACGAGAAACAGCGGTGACGACGGGACAAAAAGTAGCCGAAAGACGAGTGGGCCGACGCGGATTTGAACCGCGGACCTCCCGGTTATCAGCCGAGCGCTCAACCTAACTGAGCTATCGGCCCGACACTCGCGGTTGCTCCCTTCGACTTGTAAGCGTTTCTCTTCGCGGCCTCACTCCCGACTCGTGTCGCCGTCGGGGTCGTGGACCTCGTAGCTGCCGGCATCCACGTCGTAGGTCTCCCCGTCGGGGAAGCCACCGCCGTAGGCGACGCCGCTGGCGAGACCGCCCATCTTCCGGTCGAGATAGGGAACAACGAGCCAGCGCTTTATCGCCTTCCGGACCGGCCAGCGCGTCACTGGCACCACCAACAGGAGTCCCACGAGGTCGGTCACGAACCCCGGCGTGAGCAAGAACGCGCCCGCGGCGATGAGCAGCCCGCCGTCGAGCAGCTCGTCGCCCGGCAGCGACCCCCGCTCGATCTGCTCTTTGATCTTCTGGGCGGTATGGCGACCCTCGGCACGCACGAGCAGCATTCCGATGAGCGCCGTGAGGACGACCAGCGCCACGGCCCCGACCAAACCGAGCGACGTCTGTGTCGCCACCGCGACGAGCACCACCATGTCGAACAGCGGAATCAGAAGGAGCAATCCGAGTATCCGGAGCAGCATGGCTCGTCTATCGGCCGCGCACGCAAAACCCTTTCCGACACACCACGTGACCGCGCCGCCCGACGACCGCCAGCGGTCGTACCACCGTACGATGAACGCCCGACGAGTTTATTGTGGTGGGCCGAAAGAGCAGGACA
>CAZJHA010000254.1:0-2803 GCA_964545755.1 uncultured Halobacteriales archaeon
ATGGGCCCTGTCGGATTCGAACCAACGACCACTCGGTTATGAGCCGAGCGCTCTCACCACTGAGCTAAGGGCCCGCCCCACGGACACAGTCGTCGATGGTGGCATAAAAGTGCGTCTGTTGGCGAAACCGAGACTGCACCCCTCACTGGAACCACTCCATGAGTTCGTCAGACTCTGCTCGATGCTGTCGTGAGGCTACGCCTCATGGGTCTGTATTTTCGTAGAAGTTCGACGCCGTCGTGAAACCCGAAGAGTTTCACGAGCCGTCAGACCGACGGTCCGACGCCGCCGCCAGGGCTCGAACCTGGGACAACCTGGGTAACAACCAGGTGCTCTACCAACTGAGCTACGGCGGCTCCGTTTGCATGAAGCGGGAGTTCGTTCATATCGGTTTCGCTTTCGACCGACACGCTTTCGCCCGGCGGCGCGGGAGGAACGACATGGCCGACGCCCTCGATACACTCCTCACGGCGGTCCGCGAGCGCGTCACGCCCGACGTCGACGAGCGCGAGCGCCTCGACGCCGCGACCGCCCGCCTCGCCGAGCGCGCCGCGGTGGCCATCGAGGACCTCCCTGTCGCGGCCGACACCGTCCACGTCGGGTCGACCGCCCGCGGGACGTGGCTGCCCGGCGACCGCGACATCGACCTGTTCGTACGGTTTCCCCCGGACCTCCCGCGCGAGGACCTCGAACGCCACGGGCTCGCCATCGGCCATGCCGTCCTCCCTGATGGCCACGAGGAGTACGCCGAACACCCCTACGTCACCGGCGCATTCGAGGGGTTCGCCGTCGACCTCGTGCCCTGCTATCGAGTCGAAAGCGCGACCGCCATCCGTTCGGCGGTCGACCGCACACCCTTTCACACCCGCTATCTCGAATCGCACCTCGACGACGCGCTCGCGACGGAAGTCCGTGTGGCGAAGCGCTTTCTCTCCGCCGTCGGCGTCTACGGTAGCGACCTCCGCACCCGCGGGTTTTCGGGCTATCTCACCGAGCTGCTGGTGCTCGAACACCGCGGCTTTCGAAAGCTCGTCGAAGCGGCCGCCAACTGGAACCCTCCTGTCCGCTTCGACCCGGAAAGCCACGGTACGCGGGACTTCGACGACCCGCTCGTGATGGTCGACCCCACCGACCCCGAGCGCAACGTTGCGGCGGTGCTCTCGACGACGAACCTCGCACGCTTCCAACACCACGCGCGCCGGCTGCTCGCCGCCCCCGACGAGAATCGCTTCGAGGACGACGCGCCGACACCGCTGTCGGCCGCGGACGTCCGACGAGAACTCGACCGCCGCGGCACGACGCCGGTCGCCGTCCGCTTCGACGCACCCGCCATCGTTGACGACCAGCTCTACCCCCAACTAGAAAAATCCCTCGTGGGCGTCCACACTGCCCTCGACGAGCACGGCTTCGACGTGGTTCGCTCGCGGGCGTTCGCCGAGGAGACGGGAGTGCTGTTCTACGAACTCGCCGTCGCCGAACGTCCACGCATCGAACGTCATGTCGGCCCGCCGGTGGGCGCGCGCGGACACGCCGAGCGCTTCTACGAAACGTACGCGGACGCCGATTGTTATGGCCCGTTTATCGACGGCGAGCGATACGTCGTCGAGCGCGAACGCGAGCATCGCACGGCGCGCGAACTCCTCGAAGACGGTCTCGACGACGTGGCGCTCGGAACCGATATCGAGCGGGCGTTCGAAGACGGCTACGCCGCCCTTACCGACGACGAGATATCGGCCCTCGCCGCGGAGTTCGGCGGCGACCTCGCCACCTACTTCGCGCCCAGTCCGTGAGCCGTCCGCACGTCCTCGATGACCGACCGCAACCGGTCGTCGACCCCGCCGTCGGGTGTGACCGGCTCATAGCCATCGAAGACTTCGTTCACTTTCATGATGCTCTCCGAGAGGGTTTCGAGACCGTAGCCGCCTTCGAGGACGAACCCCAGCCCCGCCCCGCAGCGTTCGGCGAGCGCACGGACGCGGGCGGCCAGCACGCCATACCCCTCCGTCGAGACCTTCATCCGTGAGATGGGGTCGTGTTCGTGGGCGTCGAAGCCGGCGCTCACGAGCAGTAGGTCCGGATCGAACTCGGCGAGCAGCGGGGCGAGCACGTCGTCGACGGCGGCCAGATAGGCTGCATCGTCGCCACCGGCCGGAAACGCGACGTTCGCGGTGGTTCCCTCGCCGTCGCCCGTGCCGACCTCGTTCGCTTCGCCGGTACCCGGATACAGCCCGCGCTCGTGAATCGAACAGTAAAAGACGTCGCCGCGGTCGTCGAAGATGTCCTGTGTCCCGTTGCCGTGATGGACGTCCCAGTCGAGAATCGCGACTCGCTCGGCACCGTCGTCGAGAACGGATTGGGCGGCGATAGCGGCGTTATTGAGAAAGCAAAAGCCCATCGCATCGTCGGCGACGGCGTGATGGCCGGGTGGCCGACCGATGGCGAACGGCGTATCACGTCCGTCAGCGCCAGCGAGCGCCTCCTGTGCGCTCCAGACTGCCTGTCCGGCGCTTTTGAGCGCCGCCGTCCATGTGGCCTCGACGGCCGCCGTGTCGGGGTCCCACTGGCCACCGCCCTCGGCGCAGAACTCGCGGACCGTCTGCACGTAGTCGTCGTCGTGAACGGCACAGGCCTGCGCCTCGTCGATGGCGTCGGCCTCGACGTACTCGACGCCGTGGCGACCGGAGAGACCCTGCCGGATGGCGCGCAGGCGGTCGGGACTCTCGGGATGGCGCGGTCCGGGGTCGTGGCCGAGACAGTCACTCGAATAGCCGAACCTCATTCCCACGGCCCCACTGCTGTCCGG
>CAZJHA010000255.1:0-2798 GCA_964545755.1 uncultured Halobacteriales archaeon
CCCCTCACAGAGGTCTCGCTCCCTGTGGCTTTATCAATTCAGAACGCAACAGGACTGGAACCGACTTCGGTTCTTTTTATACTAGGGGGTGAAAGCGAGAGCCGTTCAGCATAGCCCGCTACGCCACCTACATCCGCGCGTCGACGGAGACCCAAGAGACCACCCACCAGCGCGACGCCATCGGCGAGTGGCTTGCACAGCGCGACATCGGCCGCGGACATCGGACGCTGCGCCGACCCCCGGCCAGTGGTCTCCTTTCGTTGCCCCTTCAACTGAGCAGAAAGATGACCACGAAACCCGTCGTGAACACCATCGCGGCGAGTCCAGCCAAGGCAAGCATCACCTGTCCGGTGGTCATGACGTGCGTTGGGGTCGGAGCGACAAAACCCGTAGGGGTGGCCGAGCGAAAGGGGTTTTGCTCGCCGCTGTGAAGCAACGGCGATGATATCCGGCTCGACCTGTCCCGAATGTGGCGGCCATGTACGAACACAGGACGGACTCGGCTACGTCTGTACCGAGTGTGGGACCGAATTCGACGTGGCCGACCTCTTCGTCCACTGACCGGGCTTTCGAAATCCTTTTTTCACCGGTCGACATCCATCGAGGTGAGCCGCCTTAGCTCAGACTGGGAGAGCACTCGACTGAAGATCGAGCTGTCCCCGGTTCAAATCCGGGAGGCGGCATCGTACCGCGGCCTGACGAGTACGCCGTCACGTTTCGGCTGTCGAATGGAGTATCCCTCAATCGTCACCGGTCTCCGTTTTACGACCACTGTTGACAACCGTCACGTCACCGCCGGTGAATCGTTCCATATCCCGCGTCGCCGCAGCGCGAATCTCCGAGACAGTAAAGGTCTCGCCCGACGGAAGTGCGTAACTCACCCCGACGATTGTGACGAACGCGGCGACCGTCGCTGGAACCGCCGACTCCAAGGGTCCCTGCCCGAACAGCGCGGGCTCACCAAGGACGAAATGCCAGAGGACGAACACCCCTCCCCCGACGACGAATCCGGGAAGGCCAGCCTCGCGTTTCGTGCCGTCCCAGAGCATCGCGAGGATGCCGGCGAACAGCACCGACATGATGCCGAGTCCGATGCTCTCGACGGCGACGATCCGGATGCCGCTCAGTGCAACGAGCGCGGCTCCGATGCCGAAGGTGAGAATCGCTCCCCGGGTGATGCGGACGAGATGAGTTTCGGAAACGTTCTCCGCTCCGCCCCGAAACGGGATGTAGAGGTCGTTGACGAAGGTGGTCGCGCCGGCGAGCAAAAACGAATCCGCGCCGCTCATCACACCGCCGACCGCCGCCGCGAGCAACAACCCGGCGAAGACGGGCGGAAGGGTGTTCTGGAGCGTCCACGCAAAGGCCAGCGAGGAGTCGATGGTCGCGCCCTGTGCGTTGGCGATGAGGCCGGCGGTCGCGGTCAGTATTCCATATCCGGTGATGACCACACCCGAGAGGAAGACGCCGTACTGGGCGACACGGGCGTTTTTCGCCGCCCACGTCCGCTGGAGGAGATGCTGTTGTGCGCCGGCGACAGTAATATAGAGCAGATACCAGCTGGCGATCTGGACGAGACCGACGCCGAACCAGTTCGTCCCGGATGCGGGGAGCTGGGCGGTGACGGTCCCGATGCCGCCGGCGTTCGAGAGCGCTATCGGGATGGCGACGATCATCCCAAGGATGATCACGATGCCATGGAAGGTATCGGCCCACGCGACCGAACTCATGCCGCCCCAGACGGTGATGCCGACGAAGACGAGCGTGCTGATCCAGAAGCCGATTTCCAGCGAGATGTCGGTGACGGTGGCGATGATGGTGGCCATCCCGATGGTCTGGGCCGCCGTGAGCGCGACCTGCCCCACCAAGGTGAACACCGCCGCGAAGTATTTCGTGTACGCACCGAAGACCCGGCCCAGCAGGTCCGGGGTACTGACGACGTCGAAGGAGTAGAGAAAGCCGATGAACAGCGAGATGGTGATCCACGCGAGACCCTGCGTCATCGCGTACCACTGGGCGCTGATACCCTCGATGAACGCCGTCTGTGCGATGCCCATCGTGAGGCCGCCGCCGACGAAGGTTGCGAAGTAGGTCATCGTGAACGGGAGCAGATCGAGGTTCTTGCCGGCCAACGTAAAACTCACGTAGCCGCTTCCCGCCCCGCGCCCGAACCACCACGCGACGAGAATCGTCCCGGCGAAATACACTATCATCGTCAGAACGATTGGGTCCGCCGGCGAGGCCATGCCCCGCGTTGTTCGACGGATGGTATAGTTCTACGCCCGGCAGTTTCAACCACGGCGGGACCACGACGTTCGACCTCTCCTCAGTCGTCGGCCGGTGCCAGTGTACCCACTCCCTCCGGCGGCCCACCAGCCAGCCGGTCGCGGTCGTGGTCGGCCTCGAAGTCGTGGTTCGGTCCAACGGCGACGATGCGTTTCGGGTTCACGTCCGGATGGGTCCGGTAGTAGTGTTCTCTGATGTGGTCCATCCTCACTGTCTCGGCCACGCCCGGCAGTTGGTAGAGTTCCTTCAGGTAGTTCCAGAGGTTCGGGTACTCGGAAATCTTCCGCACGTTGCACTTGAAGTGGGTGTGATACACGTCGTCGAAGCGAATCAGCGTCGTGAACATGGCGACGTCGGCTTCGGTGAGGACGTCCCCACAGAGATAGCGCTGGTCGTCGAGCACCTCCTCCCAGTGGTCGAGCGCGTCGAAGAGGTCCGACACCGCGTTCTCGTAGGCCTCCTGCGTGTCGGCAAAGCCCGCCCGATAGACGCCGTTGTTGATGGGGTCGTAG
>CAZJHA010000256.1:0-2758 GCA_964545755.1 uncultured Halobacteriales archaeon
TGAGCGCGAGCATGAACAGCGAGAGCGCGTCGGCGACGAGCGTGATGCCGAAGGGGGCCGGCCACGACGAGAGCTGATAGACGAGAATCGACTCTTCGACCACCCTGCTTGCGAGTAGCGCTACCGCACCGAGATAGGCGAGCGCGCCGAGGAGACTCACCGCACGCTGGACACGTGGGAACCGCCGGAGTGGAAGGGTGGCGATGGCGGTGAAGAGGGCGACCAAAAGCGGCGCGATGACTGTTTGTGGTGGCATTCAGCCCTCGCCTCCCGTCTCGCCGAGTTCGCGCAGGTCGATGGTACCGTGCTCCTCGTGGATGCGGTAGGTGAGCACGAGTGCGAATGCCGTCGTCCCGAAACTGATGACGATGGCGGTCAGGACGAGCGCCTGCACCAGCGGGTCCGTCACGGTGGCGGGGTTGTCGGGCGGTCCGTGACCGAGAATCGGCACGCTTCCCGCTAGTCCGCCCATCGTGACGAGATACAGGTTCGCGGCCTGTGAGATGATGGTTACGCCCCAGACCACGCGAACGATGTCCCGGCGGAGCACGAGGAAGGTCCCGAGCGCGAACAGGAGTCCGAGGACGCCCGCGAGGACGAACTGGGTCATTCCGCACCCACCACCGCGAGAATCGCCAGTACCGCGCCGACGACGACGAGGTACACGCCGAGGTCGAAGACGAACGCACTGGCGACTTCGAGTTCGTGGAAAATCGGGAGGTGATGGATGAACAGCACGACCTGCGAGAGGAACGACCGGCCGAACAGCATGGCGACGACGCCGCCGCCGGCCGCGAGCGCCAACCCAGCGGCGAAGACGTCGAGGTAGTCGGCGACGATTGCGGGGCCGGTTGCGGTGTCGCTGCCGGTGCGGCCGAGCAGGTCATCCTGGAGGAAATCGGGACCGTAGACGATGTAGACGAGCGCGAACGCCGCCGCCGTGAGCACGCCCGCGATGAACCCGCCACCCGGCCGGTTGTGACCCTGAAAGAGCAACGCGAGCGCCGTCAGCAGGATGAGCGGGAAGACGATGCGGGTGACGGTGCGGGCGATGACCGACATGTCGCGCGCGCTCACGAGGATTCACCCCGTCCGCGCATGGCGATAAGCGTGAGGACGCCGAGAGCGGCCATCGCCACCACCGAAATCTCGCCCATCGTATCGAACGCACGGAAGTCGACCAGAATGACGTTGACGATGTTGCTGCCGCCGCCGTAGTCGGCGAGAATCGAGCCGTGCTCCGCCGGCACCGGCGCGCGCCTGACGAAAAACCGTGCGATTGCATCGGGGCTGCCGGTGGTCGCGACGAGCACGCTGATGGTGACTGTGAGACCGACGCCAGCGGCGAGTACCCCGTCACGGGCCGCCTTCTTCCTGTCGGCGTCGCCGTAGAAGGCCGGCAACCGGTCGAGGACAAGTAAGAAGATGACGAGCACGAGCGTCTCGACCACTAACTGCGTGAGTGCGAGGTCGGGCGCGCTGGCGAGCACGTAGAACAGGGCGACCATGAACCCGAGCACCGACAGCGTGAGCACGCCCGCGACGTGGGAGGGCGCTCGCGCCACCGCCGCGGCTCCGGTGATGGCCACGAGCAACACGATGAGTATCGGCACCGTGACCGCAAGCCCCGAAAACGCCGGAATGGAGACGCCGGCCGCGAGATAGCCCGCGAGCGCGAGCAGGCTCGTCGCACCGAGCATCCACGCGGCGTACGTCCGAAAGAGACCGGACTGAATCTCCGGGAGGACCAGTTCGCTCGCGCGTTCGAGACCGTACACCGCGTTGTCGTAGTACCAGTCCGCCGACAGCGGCCCGTGTGCCAGCCGCCGGACGCCGTCGCGGAGGCGGTCGTAGAACGGCGAGAGCACGATCCCCGTGAGAATCGTGATAGCACTCATCGCGGCATAGGGCGTGAGTTCGGTCGGCAGATGGATACTCATCCTGTGAGCCTCGCCGGCGACCGAACTCGAAAAGGCCGACTGGACGATGGTATCGACGGCGAGTTGCGGGGCGATGCCGACGACGGCGGCGAGACCCGCGAGCACGACGGGCGGGGCGAGAAGCACAGGAGAGGGGCTGTGGACCTCGCCGAGCGCGTCCGGCTTCTCGCCCATGAACAGCCAGAGGAACCGAATCGAGTAGAGGAAGGTGAAGACGCTGCCGACGACGGCGACGACGGGAAAGAGCCACGCCAGCCCGCCGAGGTCGTGGCCCACCTCGTAGGCCGCCTCGAAGAGGAGTTCCTTCGAGTAGAAGCCATTGAAGGGAGGAACGCCGGCCATGCCGAGCGCGGCGATAGCTGTGATGAGGCCGGTGATGGGGAGGTCGTGGCGAAGCCCACCGAGTTCAGAGATGGCACGAGTTCCCGCCTCGTGGGCGATGATGCCGGCGACGAGGAAGAGGGTCGCCTTGAATAGCGCGTGATTCAGGATGTGGAATACACCTGTTTCGGCCCCCAGTTGGTTGGCGAATCCGAACCCCGCCGTGATGAGACCGAGATGGGAGGCCGTCGAGTAGGCCAGTAGCTCCTTGATGTCGCTCGCGCCGACCGCGAGCAGCGCCGTGACGGTCATCGTGAGGAGGCCGAGACTGGCAAACAGCAGCATCCACTCGTCGCCGACGAGCAGCGGGCGGACTCGACCGATGAGATAGACGCCGGCTTTGACCATCGTCGCCGAGTGAAGAAAAGCCGAGACAGGTGTGGGCGCTTCCATCGCGTTCGGCAGCCAGATGTGGAGGGGAACCTGTGCGGATTTGG
>CAZJHA010000257.1:0-2734 GCA_964545755.1 uncultured Halobacteriales archaeon
TTCGAGGTAGCTCTCGGGGGTGCCGATGTCGAACCACGCGCCGTCGAAGGTGTAGGCGTAGACCGTGCGGGTGGCCTGGAGCCACTGGACGAACCAGCCCGGCTCGTCGGGGTTGTTGTCGCCCGCGAGATACTCCTCGAAGGCGAGCGCCTCGGCGGGGAAGGCATAGCAGGCAATCGACACCAACGTACTGTTGGGTTCGTCGGGTTTCTCCTGAAAGTCGACGACGCGGTCGCCGTCGAGTTCGACCAGCCCGTAGGAGCTTGCGCGTTCCTTCGAACCGACGTCGTAGGCGGCGATGGTCGGCGCGCCGCGGGCCTCGAACTCGTCGATGAAGTCACTGAGGGGGAAGCTGATGAGGTTGTCGCCGGCGATCACCAGTACATCGTCGTCGACGTTCTCGCGCTCGACGAGCTGGGCGAGCGCGCCGACGACGCCGAACTTCTCCTCCTCGCCGGTGGTCTCCTCGACGCTGAGCTGTGGTTTCGAGAACTCGCTGGCTTCGATGTGGCGTTCGAACTCGTCGGCGAAGCGCTCGTTCGTGCTCACGTAGACGTCCTCGATGCGGTCGTCGCCCTCCAATTCGTCGAAAATACGGTCGATGACGTCCACCCCGCCGACCGGGAGGAACATCTTCGGCCGGTGTTTCGTAATCGGCCAGAGGCGCGTCGCATACCCCCCGGCGAGCACGATTGCATCCATGCGAATCCGGTCTCGGCGGCCGGATAAGTCCCTTTCCATTGCTACCTGCGGACAACGCTCGTCACGTCTCGGTTCCCGAACGTCAGACCGGCTCCGGAACGCTCGGAAAGCGCGACTCGACGATGGCGAACGCAAGCGTGCTCACGAGTCCGAGCAGCGTGCCGACAGTGAGTGCGACCGCCAGGTAGGTCAGCCCCACTTCACCGAGGAGGAACGCCCCGACCGCATAGAGCACGGCCGCGATGGCGAGCACATAGAAGGGCGCGTTGAGATAGCGCCAGCGAAAGCGCTCGGCGAGATACGTATCGGTGATGCGGCCGACGCTGCTGGTGATGCCCGCCGCGGCGAACCACGGTATCGCGCCGACGGTGAACGCCGCGAGGGTCTCGACGGGGCTGAGTGCCGCGCTGGTACTATGCGTTTCGAGCACTCCCATTCCCCGGACGCCGCCGATGGCGAACAGTGCCGCCGCCACGACCGAGGTGATGAGCATTACCCGGCCGGCGTAGAGACCGCGCCGCGCACGCGCGACTGCCTCGTCGATGGCGCGTTCGAGACCCAGCCCGCGAAAGAGCACGTACAGTCCCAACAGCGCCGAGATGACGCCGAAGACCGCCGCGCCGGGCACGCCGAGCTGGCCGGCGATCTCGGCGAGCGGGTAGATGAGTAGGAGGATACCGAGCGGCACGAGAATCGTCCCTCTGGTCTCGGGGTCATCGAGCACCTGCTTCATCGTGTAGTACATCGACTCCAGATTCTGGGCCTGCCGAACGACAACTCGCTGGACGCCGTCGATGGGCAGCCGCGAGCGGATCACCGGGATAACCGACTCATCCTGTGCGCCGTCGGTGACCACCAGCGCGTGAACGTCCTCGCCGGTGGTCAGCCCCGCGAGAATTCGGTCGATTTCCTCGCCGACCTTCCTGTTGGCCGCAACGCCGCCGCTCTCGACGCCGGTGACCGCCGCGACCTCGACCCGCTCGTCGGTGACGTCGTCGTGGATGTGCAGCCCCTCGAAGAGCACGTTCGCATCGGAGTCCTCGGGGTCGGCCGTCGCGAGCGAGACGGCGGCACTCTCGACGGCCTCCCGGCCCACGACGGGCGTCTCGACGCCGGCTTTCCGACCGAGGTCGTCGTCGAGGTCGATGCACAGCACCAGCAGCATTCGGTCCCGCTACGCACGCCGCCGTTAACTGTTTTCGGTGCGCGCCGCGATACCTAATACGTCCTAGTTCACTTCGAAGTGATAGTACATGTTCTATCATTACATTTATCCGGTCGACTCCAGTCAGTGGTTCATGTCGGACGGTGGGCGGCGCATCCGCTGCCATCGTTCGCAGGACAACCCATGTACACCGACACCGAAAACACCGGCGCGCCGATGGTGCCCGAAATCACTCGTAGCGACTCCGACGACCGAACCGATGCGCGACGCTTCCGCGAGGAGATGGTGTTGAGCCACCGCCTGCCAGACCGGTATCGCGAGTAGTATCGTTCCTGTCGTGTCCATCGGCGGCGACAGTGGCGAAGTTCGACCGACCTGAGGCAGGACGAGCGGTACTGCTACTCTCGACGGTCGGACTCGAGCCGCATTCCTTTTCACGGCTGCGCACCCAGCAGTGACAACGAATGATTTCGAAGGGCTGTGAACAGTGCGCCAAGGGCGGGAAGATGGTGCTGTTCGTCTATGGCTACTGCGACCAGCGCGACTGCTTCTACTGTCCGCTCGGCGAGAACCGCAAGAACGTCACCGACGTGTACGCCAACGAGCGCCTCGTCGAGGACGACGAGGACGTCATCACCGAGGCGAAGCGGATGGACGCCCTCGGCACCTCCATCACGGGCGGCGAACCGCAGGAGGCGATGAACAAGACCTGCCGGTACCTCTCGATGCTCAAGGAGGAGTTCGGCGAGGACCACCACACGCACCTCTACACCGGCATCACGGGCGGCCGCGAGAACATGCGCCGGCTCTCGGAGGCCGGCCTCGACGAGATCCGGTTCCACCCGCCCTACGAGCAGTGGGGCGACC
>CAZJHA010000258.1:0-2706 GCA_964545755.1 uncultured Halobacteriales archaeon
GCACCGACTCGAAGACCTCCGGCGACGCCGAGGTCCAGCGGACGATGATGCAGCTCCTCAGCGAGATGGACGGCTTCGAGGAGCGCGGCGAGGTCCGCATCATCGCCGCGACCAACCGCTTCGACATGCTCGACCGGGCGATTCTTCGTCCCGGCCGGTTCGACCGCCTCATCGAGGTCCCCAAGCCGAACGCCGAGGGCCGCGAGAAGATCTTCGAAATCCACACGCGCGGGATGAACCTCGCCGAAGACGTCGAGTTCGGACAGCTCGCGGCGGACATCACCGAGGCAAGCGGTGCCGACATCAAGGCCATCTGTACCGAAGCGGGGATGTTCGCCATCCGTGACGACCGCACGGAGGTGCGGATGGAGGACTTCCACGAGGCGTGGGCGAAGATCGATGCTGACGAGGAGAGCGAGGAAGTCTCGAAGACGTTCGCCTGAGCAGCCTACTTTTCGGCCCCCTCGCGCGTCTCGACGGCGACGCCGGTTTCGAAATCCGCCATCGCGCCGGCCGATAGCTTCGCCTGTCCCACGCCGTAGAGACTGTCGTCCGGGCCGACAATACAGACCGCATCGCCCGGGCGGATGGCCGGGTCGACCTCGCGGACGAACTTCGCGAAGGCGTTTTTCCCCTCCCTGACGAACGGGTCGCTCTCCGCACCGACGACGACGCGTGCCTGTGGAGCGGCGAGTGCCGCGCGGAGTCGCTCGCCGCCAGCGATACCGAGCGTGAAGCGGCCGTCGGTGCCATACGAGACGAGTCGCTCGCCGTCGGCGAAGACCTGCTGTGGCCGGCCGGTCCGCGAGCGCCGTACCGCGAGTGCCTCTCCCGTGGGAAAGAGCGCCACGCCGGCCCCCGCGCCGAACTGGTAGTCGGCAATCGTGCGCAATCGTGCGAAGTCGTCCATGAACCCGTTCGCGTGGCGGCCGGCAAAAGCGCGCTCATCGCCGCCTTTCGAAGCCATTTATACCCCGCGGGTCGCAGGGACGCCCATGAACGAACGGACACAAATCGGCGCGGGTGGCGTGCTCTTGGTCATCGGGGCGATACTCATCCTGCTGTTCGCGTTTCCCGCCTCGACGCTCGGCTTCGCGGTACCGGTCCCGCTGGCTGTCCTCGCCGCGCTCGCGATGGCCGTTGGCTCGCTGCTCATCGGCACGTCCGAGGGGACGGTCTGACGGCTGTCGTCGAAACCACCATTCAACACAAAAATACTTTTAGTTTTCCTGTATGAGGGTGCCGTATGGGTGCTGTCTCGGCCCTCCGGACGACCGGCGGCGCGCTCGCGCACAATCCGGTCGTCTTCGTGGGTACGTTCCTCGTCGCCATCGTTCAAGCGCTCGCTCAAGCGCCGCAGCTTGCGGCACGGACGTTTGCGAATCCCGGTGTTTCGTTACTGGTCAGTGTTCTCGCGCCGATTGTAGTGTTTTTCCTCACGCCCTTCCTGCTCGCTGGCGTGTTGGGGATGGCCGAGGAGGCGGTCGGTGGCGGGACGTCGCTCGGCACGTTCGTTAGAGTGGGGAAATCCCGTTACGTCGCGCTCCTGCTCGCGACCCTGTTGTACGCCGTGCTGTCGTTCGTCATCGCCATTGCCCTCATCATCGTCGTCGCCATCGTGGTGCTCGTCTTCGGCGTCACGACTGGTGGCGGGGGCGGCGACCCGAACCTCGCCATCGCCGCCGCCATCGCACTCGTCGTGCTCGCGCTCGTGGTGGGGTTTTTGCTGTTCGTGTTCTTCCTCCAGTTCTACGCCGTCGCGGTCGTCGTCGACGAAGCGGGTATCACCGAGAGCTTCACGCGAAGCTACCGACTGGTGCGGCGAAACATCTTGAGCACGCTCGGCTACAACGTGCTCTCGGCTCTCGTCTCGGTACTCGTGGCGCTGCCGTTCCTCGCGGTGGCCGCCGGAGCGGTCGTTCTCACCGGTAGCGTGCCGAGTATGCCACCGGCCACGACGCCGAGCGCGTCGATGGGGTTCGATCCTTCGCCGCTGGTCATCGCAGTAGGGGCGGTCGGACTCGTGCTCGTTCAGTTGCTCACGAGCGCCATCACGCGCACCTACTCGGTCGCGTTCTACCGTGACCGCCGCCCCGCCTCGGATGGCTCCGCTGCAGGGACTGAGGCCGATTAGAGCAGGAAGCGCTCGGAGCGCGCCGAGAGGTCGGTGAAGGCGTCGGCGGCGTCGACGAGTTCTTCTGATGTGGATTCGCCGAAGGCCATCGCCTCGACCCGGACACCCTCGTGGCGCAAATGTGAACACAGTCTAGAAAAATCACCATCGCCCGTACAGATGACGAGGCTGTCGAGATGCGGCGCGAGCGTCACCGCATCGAGGATCATCCCGACGTCCCAGTCGGCCGATTTGGAGCCGTCGGCGTGGGTTTTTATCTCCTTGATCTTGGTCTCGAAACCGATGTTCTCGAGCGCCTCGAAGAAACTGTCCTCCTCCGGGGAGTTCGCCCGGATGACGTAGGCGATGGCGCGGGTGAGTTCGCGGCCATTCACAGCTTCATCGAGCAGTTCGGCGTAGTCGATGTTGCGCGAATAGACGCTCTGGGTGGTGTGATAGAGGTTCTGAGAGTCGACCAGCACTGCGACGCGCTGGGCTGGCTGCACGACGTTTGACATACGGGGGATTCCTCAGACCGGCCGCTAAAGCGTTTCGTCACGGTGAGAGAAAACGTGGCTTCGACATCGGAAATA
>CAZJHA010000259.1:0-2680 GCA_964545755.1 uncultured Halobacteriales archaeon
TCCGATGTATTGCTCGAACCGGCGGTCGATCTCCCGTTCGCGCAGGGTGGTCCAGTGCTCATCGGCCACGCCGTGGTCGTCGGGGCGGCTGGCATCCGCATACTCGCGCCAGCGTTCGCGGTCGGCCCACTCGCCGGTGAGTTCGTCCTCGTCGCGCACCCAGTCGTAGTGGTCGGCGAGTTCCTCGGGATACCCACGCTCGCGGCGTACCTCGTCGACGACCGCCAGCCCGACACGCCCGCCACGCCCGGCGGCGATGAGGGCCTGCCGATCGGATTCAGCAGAGGGAGCGGCGACGTAGAGCCCGTCGATCGGCGTCGTTCCGTCCGTCTCGCCATACGAGCGGTCGAAGTGCTCGTGTTCCTCACCGTCGTGTTCGTGGCTCTCGAACATCGCGTCGCCGCCGAGTGGGCGGAGGTACTCGCCGTCGTAGCGCGTCGCCGCGACGACCCGCGCCGCGGTGACGGCGTCGCCTTCCTGTGGCTCGACGACGAAGCCGCCGTTGTCGGCGCGTTCGACCGACTCGACTACATCTGGGACGATTTCACAGCCGGCCTCCCCAGCGTGGGCGTGCAGCAGGTCGTAGAACGTCTCGACAGCGATGCCAGCGGGGAAGCCTAAGTAATTCTCTAGATGAGCACACCGCTGTATCGAAGAGCGGCCACGGTCGAAGATCAGGGTATCGAGGCCATAGCGGGCGGTGAACACGCCCACCGAGCAGCCTGCCGGCCCGCCACCGACGATGACAACGTCAACGTCCGGTGTCCCGATTGGTTCAGTCATGCGTCTAGCCCCGTGACGACGTCGCTCGGGTCGACATCACGGGCGCGGAGTCGTTCCTCGACCGCACACAGAGTTCGTATCGTCCGCTCGTCCGAACCGTACTCCTGGAGAAGGCGGCTATTGCGTCGGTAGCACTCGCGTAATCGGTTGTCGCTGTATGCGCGATAGCGGGCGGCAGGTGTCCGCCGGAAGCGGTATCGCCCGACTGTATATTCGTTCGGTGAGCGGTGGGTGTGTCGTCGGTCACATTCGGAGTTCTCCGTTGATGATGTCCGCAACGTGCTGTCGGTCGAACAACTGGTCGTCCGCGGGAATCTCGGGATACGGTCCACTGGTGTAGGTTGGCCACTCGCCGAACCGTTTGGGATAGAGCTGTTTGGCGGTCATTTCGAGCTGGAAGAGGTTCAGTATCGGCCCCTGATAGCGTGCGCCCTGCGCGTACACGCGGTTGTTTTTGACCGCCGCAAGCTGCTTTCCGACCGGGTTCTCGTTCAATCTCTTTCGCACTTTCTGCATGTCCGTTTCGGGATGCATGCCGCCGAGTCCGAGCATCACGTCGGGGTCCGCCTCCAGCAATCCCTCCATGTCGACTGTATCGCCCGAGGATGTCCTGTCCCCGAACGCTTCGGTTGCCCCGAGCGGTCGCGTGTGGGCCGTCAGAAAGCCGGGATTGTTCACCTTATAGACGTATATCTTATCGAAGTCCGTCGGGAGCGCCATCACCGCCGTCGGTCGCTCGTTGGCGGGTAGGCGGTTCGCCTCGATGGTATCGAGAAGTCCGCGATGGACGTCCGCGAGCGCCTCGTACCGTTCGTTTTCGCGAAACACCTGCGCGACCTTCTCGAACAGCTCCCAGAGGCTGTAGTACTGGTAAGCATCCTTCCATTCGGCGGGCGGTTCCGCGTGGCGGTCGCTGTAGTAGTTCCCGAACCACGGCGCGACGTTGTTCCGAATTTCCTCGACGTCCTTCCTGTTCCAGCCGTCCAGCGCGAAGACGCCCGCTGGGTCCGCGAGGTGGACATCGCTGTTCAGTTCGTACAGTTTCTCCTTGCTCGGCTCCCACGAGGAGTACAGTCCGCTCCAATCAAGCGACACGCCATCGAGGCGGGGCGTGAACTGGTTCCACAGCGCGTCGTAGTAGTCCGGCGCGTGCATCGCGTTCACGTTGTTCCCGCGTCCGAGCGCGAACGCCATCCCAGCCAGGTGTGTCAGACGCGTGAAAACGGACTTCGGAACTGCATCGAATTCAACTTCGCCCATCGGGGCCATCGTCACTGAATACGAGTTCCCGCCGCCACTGGTCGTGTTCTCGCCGGTGGTGGCCGTCCCATTCGCGCCGTTTCCCGCTTCGGTTCCTGCGTTACCCTCGGAACTGCCGCTACCAGTACAGCCGGCGAGCAGTCCACCGCCGATGACTGCGCCGCCGTACTTCACATACTCGCGCCGCGTTGGTGCCTCGTGAGTCGCTGGATCGTCTACCATACGTCTTAGGCCCACCTAAACCAATAAACCTGTTTCGATTTTTCGGCATGCCTAAATTCGTTATCGGATCGGTACGGCGGGCTACACCGCGGACACATCGGCGGGCCATCTTCGGAGAGTCCAATCACCAATTTCGGTCAGAGTCGATAAATCATCATACGATGTATTAGTAAGAATGTCGCAACTCGAGCAGTTGATGGGTTGAAATCGTCGGAATTAGGTCGATATGAATTCAGAGAGTCGCTTCGACGAGAAAGAACGCGAACGCGACACCGTACTCCGAAAGGGCGAGACCGGCCAGTGCGGAGCCGCCCATGAGCGCCGACTCCATCAGCAGTAATGAACCAACGTCACGCACAATAGTAGTGAGATCAGCTGGCACTGAGAACTGGTTACGTGTTGACTAGATACCGCC
>CAZJHA010000260.1:0-2604 GCA_964545755.1 uncultured Halobacteriales archaeon
CGTGGTCGTCGGCGAGGCTCTCGGCAATCGAGGAGCCGACCTGTCCAGCCCCGACAATGATCACGCGCACGGGTATCGCCCTCGAACCATACTGGCATTTCTCGGCGGCAAGTAAGTGGATTTCCCTTCCGTGGGCGCTGCCTCACTCCGTGACCGTGACCGTGCCGACCATGCCGGAGGCCACGTGTGGGATACAGACGTATGTATACTCCCCGAGCGTCTCGAAGGTGTGCTCGTAGGTCTTTCCCTCCGGGACCACGGCGTAGAGGTCGCCGCTCTCGTAGGAGGCGAAGGACTTCGCGCCGTTGGGAATGCTCACCTTCTCGCTGTCCTTCGGGACCGCGCTGACGTTGTGGCCGGCGCTTTTGAACTCCCAGACCACCGTGTCGCCGACCGCGACCTCGACCTCCTTCGGTTCGAAGACGAGTCTCCCGTCCGGACCGGCTGCCACCGTCGTCTCGCCGCCGCTCGTACCGCTGCCGCCACCGCTGCTCCCGCTCGTCGTATCGCTGCCACCGGTCGTTCCGTTGCTCCCGTTGGTGGTGTTCGCACTGGCGCTCCCGCCGTTCGTCGTCCCACCACCGGTGCTCTCGGTGGTGCCGCCGGCACTGTCGCCGCTCCCACCGGAGGAACCGCCGGTGCTACAGCCCGCCGCGAGTGTGGCACTGGCCGTGCCGATGCCAGCGAGGAACCGTCGCCGACTCGTTCGTTGCATCGCCGAGAGCTTCCACGAGGACGGACAAAAGGCGTTGGATATCGTCCGGTTCGGCGACTCGCGTTATCAGTAGTCAGCTTCGCAGCGAGGTCGTCCGCGTGGCCGTCGTTTTCGTCGGCGATTGCTCGCTCCCGACGCCGGCCCACCGACCGCGCTCTATCGGCGCGCCGACGGTGTTGCCCACTCGACCCGCGAGCCGTAGTAGCTGTAGTCAGCCCGATACCGAGCACCACTGCCCGCCAATCGTGTGCCAACTCCGTCCAATGCCGGACGAGAACGACCACTCCGTCGATTCGCTGGCGAGCCCCGACGTACCGGGACGCGACGAGCAGGGTTCAATCGACGGCTCTTCGGAGATACGTTTATTACCGACGTGGCGAAACATCATGCCGAGGATGGACACCGAGCGGCTCGTCGAACTCGTCAGGCGTGCGCCAGTGCTCGCAGCGCTACAGGAGGCAGAGTCGATGGACCGGCGCGAACTCGAAGCACGCCTCAACGTCTCGAAATCGACGGTACACCGCATCACGCGCTCGCTTCGGGAACGCGGTCTCATCGAGCGCGAGGCGGGCGCGTTCGTACTCACGCCGTTAGGAGCGGTGTGTGCGGCGGAAGTCACGGCGTTCGCGGCGACCATCGAGGCGGTGTGGGACCTCGCGCCGGTGGTGACGGCTGCACACGCAAACGACATCGCCTTCGACGTGCGAGCGTTCGCCGACGCGACCGTCACGACCGCCGCACCCGGCAATCCGTACCGGCCGGTCGAGCGGTTCATGACGCTCGTCGGGAACACCGACGAACTCCGTGGTCTCGACCCGGCGACCATCAATCCGCTGCACATCGACGCCCTCTATGAGCGCATCGTCGATGGGATGGCGACCGAGGTCGTCTTCCCGCCGAGCGTCGTCGAGGGGCTTCTCGAAGCGAACCCCGAGCGTGCCGAACGAGCCTTCGCGAGCGGCAACTTCTCGATACTGGTCCACGACGACCTGCCGTTCGGGCTGACGCTCTGTGAGGAGCGTGTCGGCGTCGGCATCTATGACGGGGACACCGGTCTCTTGCGAACGTACGCCGACACCGATGCGCCCGCCGCCCGCGAGTGGGCCGAAGAACTCTATGCGAGCTACCGCGCGGCCGCGACGCCGCTCGTCGAGCATCCCGACCTCTCACGACTCTGTCCGGATACAGCGCTCGGCGAGCACGAATAGGCCGTTCGGCGGTCGTGCTGGTCGCCGACTTTTCACTACCTACATACTGCGGTTATCGCGTCCACACCCACTATCGTGATAATATATCACGGTGGCATAAGGATTATTAATACTGGCGGAGTATTCTGTGGTATGTACGATGTCGTCGAGGAGTCGGAGAGCGAATCGACCTACGAGTGTCTCCAGTGTGGCAAAATCGTCGAGCGAAAGACGCATCCGGGCGAGTGTTCCTGCGGTGGGAGCTTCCAGAACCGGGCGATGTCGCTCGAATAGGTCGTGTGTGAAACCAGTAGATTGAGGGGCGGTGGCCGTCATTCGACGTTATGAGTCTCGAACGCGAACAGCGCTGTCCGGTGTGTGACGACCAGCAAGTGTTCTACCGCGCCGCGAGCACCACGCTCCATCTCGGCGAGAAGACGAAGTGGCGCTGTCCCGACTGTGGGTACGGGTTCGTCACTATCGGCGAGGAGATAGACTCAAGCGCATCCGCCTAACGCCGGAGCTATCGGCGAGGTCGCCAGTACGTTTTTGTCGTGGCGACTGTTCACAGTATGCAACGGGATATGTCGGTACATGAAGGGTCCCCACAGAGGCGAATGTCGATGATACGGCCCACCTTCGAGCGAGCAGCGGAGGGGTTGGCGGTGGTGGACCCGATAGAGCGCCATCGGTACGTCCTCT
>CAZJHA010000261.1:0-2596 GCA_964545755.1 uncultured Halobacteriales archaeon
CTCCTGTGCGGCGTGGGTGCTCGCGCCGAGATGGGGCGTTACGACCACGTCATCGACACGCAGGAGCGGACTGTCGGCGTCGAGCGGCTCGTCGGCGAAGACGTCGATGGCCGCGCCCGCGAGCGTGCCGTCCTCGACGGCGGCGGCGAGGGCAGCCTCGTCGACGACGCCGCCGCGGGCACAGTTGACGAGATAGCCATTTCCGAGCCTTTCCAACTCCTCCTTGCCGATGAGGTCCTCCGTTTCGGGCGTCAGCGGCGTGTGCATCGTGAGCACGTCAGCGCGCGTGAGGCAGTCGTCCAACTCGACGAGTTCCGCACCCAGATTTGCGGCGCGCTCCTCGGAGATGTAGGGGTCGTAGGCAACGAGGTCCATGCCCAGCCCGTCGAGTTTCTTTGCGACTTCCTGACCGACGCGGCCGAAGCCGACGATGCCCAGCGTCGCGCCGTTGAGTTCGGTACCCAAGAAGTCGCCTTTGGCCCACTCGCCGTCCTTCAGGCGGGTGTGGGCCTGTGGAATCGAACGCGCGGCGGCGAAGGTCATGGCGACGGTGTGTTCGGCTGCCGCCCGGACGTTGCCCTCGGGGGCGTTGGCGACGATGACACCATGCTCGGTGGCGGCGTCGATGTCGATGTTGTCGACGCCGATGCCCGCCCGACCGACGATGGTGAGGTCGGGAGCAGCATCGAACAGTTCGGCCGTGACGTCGGTGCCCGAGCGCACGACCAAGGCATTGGCGTCGGCGACGGCCTCGAAGAGAGTCTCACCCTCGGCGTCATAGGCCGTTTCGACGGTGTGGCCGACCTCGCGCAGGCGCTCGACGCCCGGCTCGGCGATGGGGTCCGTGACGAGTACCTTCATGGGAGAACGACCGACGCAGGAGGGTTAACGTTTTCTTCATTGGCACGTCTCGCCGGCCGCTACACGATTCGCACCCGGTAGAGCGAGAAGGCGATTGCCAGCGCGACCGTCGCCCCACCGGCGAGCGCATCGCCGAGACTCGCACCGACACCGAGCCGTATGAGACCGACGAACGCGAGCGCGTAGAATCCGAGTGCAACGGCGCTTGCGAGAACCGCCCAGAGGAACGCTTCGCCGGCGGCGACGTCGGTGTTCCACTCGTCGTACAGCGACGGCACACCGATGCCGACGCCCAGCAGCGCGCCCATGCCGACCGCCCCGGTGGTCCACGCCTGCGCGGCGTACGCTCCAGCGAGCGCGAACACCGCAGCGACGAGAATCACGACCGACGAGACGGAGAATACGTCAGCTTTGACCCGGGAATACAGCGAATCGTGTTCTGTCATGAGTGTATCGTCCATCGATTCGAGGATAAATTTTGTGTGGCCCGTCGGAGTGCGGACGGCGGCCACGGATGCGAACGTTTTGAACCCGGCGGACCGATGGGCGCGTATGAAACTGGTCGCGTTCGATTTCGATGGGACGCTCTCGGACTCGGAGATGACCGTACTGCTCGGCGAACAGCACGACGTCGCCGAGGAGATGGAGACCATCACCGAACGGGCGATGAACGACGAGATCGAATACGCCGAGAGCCTGCGCAAGCGCATCGAGCTGTTGGAGGGACTACCGGTCGATGGTGTCGAGGCGGCCTTCGAGAACGTAGCGCTCCGTTCGGGCGCAAGCGAGGCCATCCGGGAGCTGAACGATGCCGGTATCGTGACCGCAATCATTACTGGGGGATTCGGCCGCGGCGTCGAGAGTGTGCTCGCACGAACCGAGACGCCCGTGGATGCCATCGTCGCCAACCAGCTCGAATTCGCCGACGAGCACCTCTCGGGGGAGGTCTCGGGACCGCTCGTCGAGGGAACCAAAGACGACGCACTTCGTGCTGTGGCGGACAACGCCGGCGTCGCCATCGAGGAGACGGTGGCGGTCGGCGACGGCGCGAACGACCTCCCGATGCTCCGCGCTGCGGGACTCGCAGTGGGCTACGAGCCGAAACCGGTCGTTGAGCCGCACTGTGATGCCGTGGTGGAGTCGATGGGGGAGCTACAGGAACTGCTCGCCGAGCGTCTCGATTGAACTCAGTCGCCGAACAGGCTGGCGTGGACGGGGGCAAATGCCTCGCCGGTCTCGGTGGTCGTATCGGTCACGGCGCGGCCGGCGGTGCCGTGGGCGAGGAAGTCGGCGATGGGCGGGCCGACGTTTCCGGGTTCGACGAGGAAGGCGTCGTGGCCGTGGTCGGAGTCGATGACGTGGTGGGCGACGTCGACGCCCGCCGTGCGACACGCCGCGGCGAGTTCTTCGGATTGCTCAGTTGTGAAATGCCAGTCGGCGGTGAAGCTCATCACGAGCACCTCGCCGTCGAAGTTCGCGAGTGCGTCCGCATCGGAGCCACACCCGGCGGCGAGGTCGTAGTCGTCCATCGCGCGCGTGAGGTAGAGATAGCTGTTCGCATCGAACCGTCCGACGAACTTGCTGGCGTTGTAATCGAGATAGGATTCCACGTCCCGGTAGGGGAAAAAGCCCGCCGCGGGGTCGATGGGGAAGTCCTCGCGGGCGGCGTCCCGTCCCGCAGCCCGCCGGCCGAACTTCCGCGCCATCGACTCTTTCGAGAGGTACATCAGGTGGC
>CAZJHA010000262.1:0-2566 GCA_964545755.1 uncultured Halobacteriales archaeon
GCGGGGAAGTCCTTGGTGTAGCCGTAGCCGCCGTGAATCTGGATGCCCTCGTTGGCGACCTCGCGGGAGACCTCGCTGGCGTAGAGCTTCGCCTGGGCGGCCTCCTTGATGAACCGCTCGCCGCGCTCCTTCCGGTCGGCGGCGCGGTGCATCAGCAGCCGCGCGGCCTGGACCTTCGTGTCCATGTCCGCGAGCTTGTGCTGGATGGTCTGGAACTCCGAGATGGGCTGGTCGAACTGCTCGCGGTCCTGGGCGTACGCCAGGCTGTCCTCGAGCGCGGCGCGCGCGAGGCCGATGGAGCGCGCGGCGATGGTGATGCGGCCGCCGTTCAGGGTTTCGAGGGCGTGCGTGAAGCCGTCACCCTCCTCGCCGAGGATGCGGTCCGCGGGAATCCGCATGTCGTCGAAGCGAAGTTCGGCGGTCGGACAGCCCTTGTCGCCGAGTTTGTCCTCGGTGCCTTCGACGTGGAAGCCGTCGTCCTCGTCGGGTCGCACGACGAACGAGGAGATGCCCTTGTTGCCGGCATCGGGGTCGGTCTTTGCAAACAGCGTGACCGTATCCGCGACCGAGCCGTTCGAAATCCAGAGCTTCCCGCCGTCGATGACGTACTCGTCGCCCTCTTTTTCGGCCGTGGTCTCCATCGCCGGCACGTCGCTTCCTGCACCCGCTTCCGAGAGCGCGAACGCGCCGATGTCCTCCCCTTCGGCGAGCGGCGTCAGGAACTCCTCTTTCTGGGATTCGGTGCCGAACTCGTACAGCATGTTGCCCGCGAGACTGATGTGGGCGGCGACCACGGTGCCGAGACCGCCCGAGCCACGCGCGATGTGTTCGAGACCGAGCGCGTAGGAGTGATAATCGAGTTCCGCACCACCGTACTCCTCGGGAAACGGCATGCCCATCAATCCGAGGTCGCCCATCTCGGCCACGAGGTCGTGCGGGAACTCGTCCGTTTCGTCGATGTCGGCGGCACGGGGTTTGATCTCCTCGTCGACGAACTCCGTGACCATCTCCCCGATCTGTTGTTGCTCGGCCGAGAGACTGAAGTCCATAATCGTTCATCCGGGCGGCGTTTCTTTACTGTTGCGCCCGCGAACGTGCGCTCGTCGCGCTGTTTATGGTCACTGAATCCCGAGTGACACACCCATGCCATCGATAGTCGAGCGCGTCAGGGAGGACATTCGCACCGCACTGGCGAAGGACCCGGCCGCCAAGAGCGCGCTCGAAGTCGTGCTCGCCTACCCAGGCGTGCACGCCCTCTGGGCACATCGAGTCAGCCACGCCTGCTGGAGTCACGGTTTTCGACTCGCCGCCAGAGTCCTCTCACACATCACACGACTGCTCACCGGCGTCGAAATCCATCCCGGAGCCGAGGTCGGTCGGCGGTGTTTCATCGACCACGGCGCGGGCGTCGTCGTCGGTGAGACCACGGATATCGGCGACGACGTGATGCTCTATCAGGGCGTGACGCTGGGCGGTGATACGCTCGACGACGAGAAGCGCCACCCCACATTGGAGGACGGGACGACGGTCGGAGCCAACGCCACCCTGCTCGGACCGATCACCGTCGGCGAGGGCGCGAGTGTGGGAGCCGGGTCTGTCGTGTTGGAATCCGTCCCACCGAACTGCACCGTCGTCGGCAACCCCGCGAAACTCGTCGGTGAATGTCTCGACGCCGATGGAGTCGAACTCGGCAGCGAGTTCGTCGAGTAGGCGCGCCGTCACCGAACACGTACCGAACCCGTTCCTTGGCCGGTCGTGACGCCATCGGCGACGTAGCCCTCGATGGCGAACAGACAGCGAAACCTCCCAGTATCGGCCAGAACAGCGTGTTTCCGGTGTACAGCCACGGCACGCGCTCGACACCGGCCGGATTGGCAGCGATGAGGCTGTTCAGCAGCCAGAACGTACTGTCGTCCATCCATGAGAGTGCGTTGCTCATGCTCGCCCAGAGAACGCTCGTCAGAACGATACCGCCGAGAAGGCCAGCCAACGCACCGGTTCGCGCCCGCGAGCGCCACCGACCGGTCGACCGGCGGCTCGCCACTCGGCCATCCGTCGAAAAGAGTCACCCGCTCAGTCTTCGAGCGCGTCGGCGATGCGTTCGAGCGTCCGTCGAACGTCGTGGACCTCGTCGCGGAGCTGGCGCACCTCGCGCACCATCTCCTCGTTGCTCCCCTCCTCAGCCGGGCCGCCGGGACCCGCGCCCGGACCGCCGCCCATGCCGCCGGGACCGCCCATGCCACCGCCGGGACCGCCACCGCCCATCATGCCGCCCATCATCTGGGCGAAGGGGTTGCCGCCACCGCCCATGCCGCCGCCGGGACCGCCACCGCCCATCATCTCCTCCATGCGTTCCTCGCGGCTCTGGCCGTCGCCTTCGCCCTCCTCGTCGCGCTGCTCTCTGATCTCCTCGACGCGCTCGCGGAAGGACTGTTCCTCGTCGGTGCTTGCGGATTCATCGCCCGACCGTTCCTCGGTCGACTCCTCGTTGGCGGGTTCGGGTTCGTCGTCTGCCATGTGCCCCGGTTGGCTGGCCCGCCGGAAAAGCGTTCGGTACCCAGTCGAG
>CAZJHA010000263.1:0-2536 GCA_964545755.1 uncultured Halobacteriales archaeon
TCGAACCCGAAGAATATCTCCATCGCACACTTCAGCAGGACGCCCGCGTGCGGGAGGACGATGCCCTTCGGCGTGCCGGTGGTCCCCGACGAGTAGAGCAACATGGCGGTGGCGTTCGCATCGAGTTCCTTCGTTTCGTACTCGTCGCTCTGGCTCCCGACGGCCGCGCTCCACGTCTCGTCGCGCCCGTCGTCCCACGGCACCTCGCCGTCGCCCTCCGGGGTGAGTCCCAGCCGGTCGAAGACGATGGTGTGTTCGACGTGGCCAGATTCTTCGATAGCGTCGTCGGCAGCGCCCTTCAGGTGGACCTCGCTGCCGCGGCGGTAGAACCCATCGCCCGTGAACAGGACCGTGGGTTCGGCGTCGGCGAGGCGGGTAGCGGTCGCATCCACACCGAATCCCGAGAAGATCGGTACGGCAATCGCCCCGACCTTGAAACAGCCATACAGGATGGCGGTGATTTCGGGGACCATCGGCATATAGAGTCCGACGGTGTCTCCGGTTTCGATGCCGCGCTCTTCGAGGGCGTTCGCCACGCGGTTCGCCTGTGCGTGTAGCTCGCCGAAGGTGAGTTCGTGCACTTCACCGGGTTCGCCCTCCCAGAGACAGGCCGTTTTGTCCTGTGTGTCGCCCTCGGCATAGCGGTCGAGCGTGTTGTGGGCGATGTTGATCTCCCCACCGGGATACCACTCCGAAAACTGTGGCCCGTTCGTGTTGTCGCGCACCTCGTCGTAGTCTTCATAAAACTCGATGTCGAGGTAGTCGACGAGTTCGTCCCAGAACCACTCGATACCTGACTGCTCGACCCCCTCGACCTCGCCGCAGGTCCGGGCGATGAGTTCGTCGTAGTCGTCGATGTCGTAGTCGTCCATGAACGCCCACACGTTCGTCGATTCGACGAATTCCTGTGCGGGTTCGTGGACGATGTCGTCGGTATCGGGTACTGAAGTCATCGTGGTCCGACCTTCCGTCGGATTCGACAAGTATCTTTGTGCAACCGGCGGCGGCCGGTCGCTGGGAAAGGGTTATCCGCCCGCGATATGCCATCGTACTCGTCATGTCAACAGGCACCGGCCGAACGGTGGTCCAGCGTTTCGGGTTGCGCGTTGCGGACGTGGTCGAAGAGTGGATGCCGAGCCCGTTTCTGTTCGCCCTCATCCTCAGCTACCTCGTCTTCCTCGGCGGAATCGTTATCGAGGGCGCAGGTCCAGCAGCGATGGTCGGTTACTGGTACGATGGGTTCTGGACGCTGCTGACCTTCGCCATGCAGATGGTGCTCATCCTCGCAACCGGCTACGTGCTTGCCTACCATCCGTTCGTCCGGCGCGTCATCGAGCGGGTCGCGTCGGTGCCCAACAGTGGCAAGCAGGCGGTCGTCCTCGTGGGTGTGGTTGCGATGGTCGTCTCGTGGATACAGTGGGGCCTCGGTCTCATCGTCGGCGCAGTGCTCGCCCGCGAGATGGGACGGCAGGCGAATCGCCGCGGGCTTGCGGTGCATTATCCCCTCCTCTGTGTCGCGGGCTACATGGGAATGGGGCTGACGTGGCACTGGGGACTCGCCGGGTCGGCACCGCTGTTGATGAACACGCCCGGCAACGTGTTCATCGAGCAGGGCATCGTCGACGGCCTCATCTCGACCTCCCAAACCATCTTCAGCACGTACTCACTGGCGCTCACGGTCACGGGCATCGCGTATACCGCCGTGGCGCTGTATCTGCTCTCACCCGACCCCGAAGATTCCGCGGGCATCACCGAGTTCGTCCCGCAGAGCCAACTCGACGGCGCGGCGGCCGATGGCGGACGGGAACAGCCGACTGACTCGGCCGTCGAATCGGCCGAAACCGACGGCGAGCAGACGGTCGGCGATAAGATCAACAACAGCCGCGCCATCGGCGCGGTCATCGCGCTCACCGGCGTCTGCGTCGCGCTCTGGACGTTCTATCAGGAGGGATTGGGCGCGCTCAACCTCAACGTGATGAACTTCGCCTTTCTGTTCATCGGGCTGGCGCTCTTTACGCGCCCGCGGGCCTACGAGAACGAGTTCGGCGAGGCCGTTCTGGCGACCAGCGGCATCGTCCTCCAGTTTCCCTTCTATGCGGGCATCATCGGGATGATGAACGCCTCCGGACTGTCGACGACGCTCGCCGAGGCACTCGTCTCGGTCTCGACGCCCGAGACCTTCCCGGCCATCGCGTGGATTACGGCGGGGTTCATCAACTTCTTCGTGCCGTCGGGCGGTGGCGAGTGGACCGTGGTGGGCCAGACAGTTCTGCAAGCAGCCAACGAACTCGGCGTGCCGCCGGGACAGGCCGTCGTCGCCTATGCGGTCGGCGACGCACACACGAACCTGTTCCAGCCGTTTTGGGCACTTCCCCTGCTGGGTATCACCGGTATCCGCGCCCGTGACATGTTCGGCTACGCAGCGACGATGTTGTTACTACTGATTCCGTTTCTCGCCGTCGCACTCATTGTCATCCCCTACTAACTGTACTTCTGCGGTTCAGCGGCATCGCTATCTTGCTCAGTAGCCTCTGAG